>JBGSVU010000778.1:0-1920 GCA_041752775.1 Pirellulaceae bacterium
CCGTCCGTCGGCGCGAATCGCGGCGGCGATTCGCAGGCCCCGCGCAAAGGCATCCATTCCACCGATGTGGGCATGAAAAAGATCCACCGGATCGATACTTTCCCGGCGGACTTTGGCATCAAAATTCACGCCGCCGGTGCCGATGCCACCATACTTCAACAGCGTCAGCATGATTTCTGTCGTCTGATAGAGGTCGGTGGGAAACTGGTCCGTGTCCCAGCCCAACAGGGTGTCGCCGCGATTGGCATCGATGGAGCCGAGGCAACCCTGGCTGGCGGCCGATTCCAGTTCGTGCATCATCGTGTGCCCGGCCAGAGTGGCATGATTGGTTTCGATGTTCAGTTTGAATTCGTCGATCAAATCGTAAGTCCGCAGGAAATTGATACAGGCCGCGACGTCGGAATCGTACTGGTGTTTGGTCGGTTCTTTCGGTTTGGGTTCGATCAGAAACGTGCCGCCGAAACCGATTTTTCTGGCATAGTCCACCGCCAGGTGCAGGAACTGGCCGAGGTGATCCAGTTCCCGTTTCATGTCGGTATTCCAGAGATTCTGGTAGCCTTCGCGACCACCCCAGAAAACGTAATTCTCGCCGCCGAGGGCGTGGGTCACTTCAATCGCTTTTTTGACCTGGGCCGCCGCGTGGGCAAACACGTCGGCGTTGCAGCTGGTCGCCGCACCATGCATGTAACGCGGGTGCGAAAACAGATTCGCCGTACCCCACAGAAGTTTGATCCCGGTTCGCTCCTGTTCTGATTTCAGAACTTCCGCAACCGCGTCCAGATTGCGGTGGGATTCCGCCAGCGTGGCACCTTCCGGAGCCACGTCGCGATCGTGAAAGGCGTAATAGTCGACGCCCAGTTTTTGCATGAACTCAAAAGCGACTTCCACACGCCGCCGCGCATTGTCCAGGGAATCGGTGCCATCGTCCCAGGGGCGTACAATCGTGGGAGCACCGAACGGGTCCGATCCATTGCCGCGGAAGGTGTGCCAGTAAACAACACTGAAACGCAGGTGATCGCGCATCGATACGCCCTCCACCATCTCCTCCGGGTTGTACCAGCGAAAGGCCAGCGGATCGCGCGAATCGGGGCCGAGATAGCGGACCGGTTCAATGTCGAAATAAACAGGTTTCATAGGACGGTTTGTTCGCTTTCGAGGTCGGAGGAAACAGTTAGATCAGAGCGGTCATCAGATGCATTAGCCCGGTTCGTATTGGCCGAGGCAGCGGCCGATCCGCCTGCACCAAACCGGCGCAACAGCCAGTCTCCCAGACGCGGCGACAGTTGCCCCAGGGCAAATGCCAGCCGGGCCCAGGCGGGCACCACCAGTTCGGCCTTGCGCCGCTCCACCGCACGGAGGATCATTTTCGCCAGCCGCTGGGGATCGATTCCATTCAGCCGGACCCCGGCGCCAGGCTGGTTCGCAGCTGCCGGCATGCCTGCCGTCTGCAAACCGTAGCGGGTTCCGCTGTCAGCGCGGCGAATCGGGCCCGGACAAACCAGCAGGACATGTATGGCCGGGTCGAGTTCCATCCGCAACTGGTGCGTGAACGCCGCGAGGGCAGCTTTGCTGGTGCTGTACGGGGCGACGAACGGCCATGCAGTTTTTGCCGCCAGGGAGGCGATGTTCACAACCGAACCCCGGCGATGCTGCAGCTGGGCCACCGATGCCAGCGTGCAATTGACGGCAGACAATACGTTGGTGCGAAAAGCCGCCTGATAATCCCCGGCGCCGGCCTGCAGAATCCCGAAACGCGACGACGTGCCGACGTTGTTGATCAACAAGTCCATTTCCCCCAGTTGCCCGGTCAGCGATCGAATGGCTCGGGTTGCCGAAGCCGTGTCAGTGACATCAGCCGAACAACCGGCCAGCTGATGTCCGGCAGTTTCAAAATGCCGGACGATTTGATCCAGCCGCTCC
>JBGSVU010000779.1:0-5958 GCA_041752775.1 Pirellulaceae bacterium
GTCCGGCAGCGGCGGGCGGGGCAATGCGACAGCGGCATTCCAGTCGGCAACATCCGATTCGCCAGCGGCGCTGGCGCTGGCAGGATCTTCCGGGCCAGGTGCGGCCAGTTGCATCAGCCCGGACAAGGGATCCGCCGCGTCGGGTGCATTGATCACCTGATAAACGCCATACGAGACACCCAGCAACAGGATCGCGACAACCGTATTTTTTGCGGAATTCACCTCAGCCCTCCGTGGCCAGGTCTGAACTTGTGGGGACGATTGGAATCAGCCATGTTGGTGCAGGTACAAGCTCCGCTTGCCGGGCCGGTTCTCAATTTCCCATTCAGGCTTTGTTGAAAATGAACTGGAACAATAACGATTATGAAGACGACGATCCGGACGGCCCGGACGATGAAGAATTCGAACTTACGGTTCCCTGCCCGGAATGCAATGCCGGGATTCATGAGGATTCCCAGCGTTGTCCGTTTTGCGGATCGTACGTCACGTTCTCTCATCGGGTGTGGTCGAACAAACCGGGCTGGTTGCGGCGAACAGCGTACGTGCTGCTGGCCCTCGCCCTGGCCGGTTTTATCGCCGTTGAACTGCGCCACTGGTTGGGCGTGGAGCTTGTACAGCCTGGCGGACCAACGGGCACACTTCGGGTGGAAGAATAGAGAAAGGCCGCACCCCGCTCCAGCCCAGTTTGACAGGAGCCAGGAATGCTGGCATCAAAAATGCCATCTGCCGTCGCTGAACCGACCCAGTTTGAGAACCACTCGTACGTCGATCCCGAACAGGCGGGTGCCGATTCGATGGTTCCTCCGCCAGGCAGCCAGCCGGTGGGCGACTCCTCCGGAAAACAGCGGTAACCGTCCAGCGCGCTGACAGAAAATCGTGACCGGACCGGTGATAGCGGGCAGAAATCCGGGAATCCCGGGCCCATGGCGGAGCATTGATGGAGAGTGGGGGTATCGCGTAGGATATGGGGTTTGCCCAAATTCGCCAAGGAAAGGCCGACCCGCCACCATGAATCAGTCAGACATTGTCATCAAGGGTGCCCGCGAGCACAACCTGCGCGATGTCGATCTCGTTATTCCCCGCAACCAGTTGGTCTGTTTGACTGGCGTCAGCGGCAGCGGAAAAAGCTCTCTCGCTTTTGACACGCTGTTTGCCGAAGGCCAGCGACGGTACGTGGAAAGCCTGTCGAGCTTCGCCCGTCACTTCCTGCAGCAGATGCCAAAACCCGAAGTCGACCTGATTTCGGGGCTGAGTCCGTCGATTTCGATTTCGCAGAAAACCTCCGGCAACAATCCGCGCAGTACCGTCGGCACGATCACCGAGATCTACGATTTTCTGCGGATCCTCTACGCCCGCGCCGGCACCGGCTACTGCCCGCGTTGCGACGTGCCCATCACGGCCCAGTCGCGCGAACAGATGGTCGCGACGCTGATGCAAATGCCCGAAGACGAAATGCTGGTGATCCTCGCGCCCGTCGTTCGCGGCCAGAAAGGCGAGCATCAGGATTTGCTGATCGACCTCAACCGCCAGGGTTTCATCCGCGCCCGGATCGATGGCCGAATCTGCAATCTGTCGGATCCGGTTCGGCTGGACCGAAAACTGCGACACAACATCGAAGTCGTCGTCGACCGGATCCTGCCGAATGCCGCGAACCGCAGCCGGATTGCCGAGGCGGTCGATCTGGCGATGAAGACGGGTTCCAATTCGATGATCGTGATCCAGGGCGACGCGACGGCTCTGGACGTTTCTGCCGAAAACGAATCGGCCGCAGGCGCAGAGTCCGATCCGCCCGCCGTGACCCGCTCTGCCCCCGGCGAATTGCTGTTCTCGGCCGACTACGCCTGTGGAAAGTGTGGAACCAGTTTCCAGCCGCCTTCGCCGCAGATGTTTTCTTTCAACAGTCCCCAGGGCATGTGCATGAACTGCAGCGGCCTGGGGCAGTTGTTCACCTTTGTTCCCGCACTGCTGGTTCCGAACGAATCGCTGTCGGTAAAAAAGGGCTGTTTCGGAATCCTCGGCAACTGGAAAGACCTCGGGCGCTGGCGACGGCACATTTTCCAGGGAATGGCGGACACCGTCGAACGGGCAAACGGATGGCCCGAAGCGATGATGCTGGAAACGCCCTGGGCGGATTTGACCGAAGCGCAGCGCGAGATGTGGCTGTATGGCACGGCTGACCTGCACATCACGTTCACCTGGCGCGGCGGCAGTTCGCCGATGAAGTACGGCGGGAATTTCCAGGGTGTGATCGCCGAGCTGAACGAGCGCTATCGCAATCTGAAATCGGCATCGAAGCAGAAGCAGTTCGAAGAGCTGATGGACCAGCTGCCCTGCGGCGTCTGTCGTGGCGAACGGCTGAATCCCCAGGCCAGCCGGGTTCGGGTCAAATCGACTGAGCCCCAGTTCGCCCACCCGCTGGGGTACAGCCTGCCGGAGGTCTGCGATTTGCCGATCGACCAGACCGTGAAGTTCTTTTCCGGACTGGAGATGGATGATACGCGCACGATTATCGCGGCCCAGCCGCTGAAAGAGATTCGCCAGCGGCTGTCGTTTTTGCTGAACGTCGGGCTGGAGTACCTGACCCTCGCACGTACGGCACCAACGCTGAGCGGCGGTGAAAGTCAGCGGATTCGGCTGGCGGGGCAGATCGGCGCGGGGCTGGTCGGCGTCCTCTACATTCTCGACGAACCTTCGATCGGGTTGCACGCCCGCGACAACGACCGGCTGATTTCCACGCTGGAAAACCTGCGCGACCTCGGCAACACCGTCGTGGTTGTGGAACATGACGAAGACACCATGCGGGCCTCTGACCACATCGTCGATTTCGGCCCGGGACCTGGCGTCCACGGCGGCGAAATTGTCGCCGAAGGTACCCCCGAAGAAATTGGCAACAATCCGGCCAGCGTGACCGGCCAGTTCCTGAGTGGCAAACGCAAAATCCCCGTCCCGGAAAAACGCCGCTCCGTCGACCTGCAACGCTCGCTGCGGGTCATCAACGCGCGGCACAACAACCTGCGCGGCGTCGATGTCGTGATTCCGCTGGGCGCCCTCGTCTGCGTCACCGGCGTCAGCGGCAGCGGCAAAAGTTCGCTGGTCAATGACATTCTGATTGAGTCCCTCAACGTCGAACTCAATCGCGGCAATGGCGAACCCGGGCTGCACGACCGGCTGGAAGGGATTGAGCAGCTGGACAAGATGATATCGATCGACCAGTCGCCGATTGGCCGAACGCCACGCTCCAATCCGGGCACTTACGTAAAACTGTTTGACGAAATCCGCAAACTGTTCACGCAGCTGCCCGATGCCAAACTGCGGGGATTCGCTGCCGGACGATTCAGTTTCAACGTTCGCGGAGGACGCTGCGAAGCCTGCGAAGGGAACGGATCAAACCGGCTGGAGATGGATTTTCTCGCCGACATCTGGGTGACCTGTCCGGTCTGCGACGGCAAACGTTTCAATCGCGAGACTCTCCAGGTCCGCTACCGCGACAAAACCATCGCCGATGTTCTGGAAATGAGCATCGAGCAGGCCCTCGATTTTTTCAAAAACGTTCCCAAAATCGCCAGTATTGTGCAGACGCTGCACGACGTGGGGCTGGACTACCTGACGATCGGGCAACCCTCGCCGACGCTTTCGGGTGGCGAAGCCCAGCGCATCAAGCTCGCCCGCGAACTGGTCAAACGCAGTACGGGCAAAACGCTGTACCTGCTGGACGAACCGACCACCGGACTGCACTTTGCCGACATCGACATGTTGCTGCGGGTTCTGCACCGGTTTGCCGACGGAGGCAACTCGGTGGTCGTGATCGAGCACAACCTCGATGTGATCAAAACCGCCGACTGGATTATCGACATCGGCCCCGAAGGCGGACGGGGTGGCGGTGAGGTCGTGGTCTGTGGCACCCCCGAACAGGTCGCCGCCTGCGACGCCTCGTGGACCGGTCGCGCGCTGCGCCGGGTCCTGGGCCTGGACAAGGCCGACAACAAAGCCGCTGCAAAACCGGCCAAACGCCAGCGCCCCGCCGAAGCGACAGAAATTGTGGTCACCAACGCGCGGCAGCACAACCTGCGCGGCATCGACGCAACCATCCAGCGCAACGCGATGACCGTTTTTTGCGGACCCAGTGGCAGCGGCAAAAGCTCACTGGCCATGGACACGATCTATGCCGAAGGCCAGCGGCGGTACGTCGAAAGCCTCAGTTCCTATGCCCGCCAGTTCGTTGGGCAGATGGAAAAACCGCTGGTCGACCAGGTCACCGGACTGTCACCCGCCATTGCCATTGAGCAGAAAAATTTCGGCTCGACCCCACGCAGTACCGTCGGCACCGTTACTGAAGTTTACGACTACCTGCGAATTCTGTTTTCCCGGCTGGGCACGCCCTGGTGCCCCGACTGCAACGTCGCTACCGGCACACAAACCAGCGACCAGATTGTGGACAAACTGCTGGACCGCTTCGACGGACAGAAGCTGATTCTTTGTGCACCCGTGCTGCCCGAACCCGGCCAGTCGTGGGGCGAACTGTGGGATGAACTGCGCGGCAAGGGCTACGTTCGCGTCCGCGTCGATGCAAAAATCCTGACGATCGAAGAGGCCCCGGAACTGTCCCGCACCGGAAAACACGAAGTCGAAATCGTACTCGACCGCATCGATGTGCGCAGCGGCAACCGTTCCCGCATCGCTGACAGCGTCGAAGGCGGCCTGGCGGTCGGTAAGGGAATCCTGCTGTCCGTGCTGGTCGATGAAGCGGCGGACCAGGAATACTGGGCGGTCACGCGGCACAGCCAGCACCTCGCCTGTGACCAGTGCGGCCGCAGTTTCGAACGCCTGTCGCCCAACAATTTTTCATTCAACAGCCAGCTCGGCTGGTGCTCCGACTGTGAAGGGATCGGCACCCAGGTCGGCGCCAATCCCGCCCTGCTGATCCAGAACATGGAATCGACGCTGGCCGAAGGCGCCCTGCGACTGTGGCCCAACCAGTCCGACCCCATGGCCCGTCTGATGCTGGAAGCCGTCTGCGCCACGGCCGGGATCGACATGGAGCGCCCCTTCAGCCAGCTGGACGCCCGCCAGCGGCGGATTTTGTTTTACGGGACGGGCACCCGCTGGTTGCGCACCACCGATCCGCTGACCGGTTGCGAATTCGAGTTCCAGTTCACGGGCCTTTATCCGGCACTGGACAGCGCTGCACGGCTCAGCACCACCCTGCGGCTGAAGATGCAGTCGCTGATGGACGATGTGGAATGCGGTGCGTGCGGCGGCAGCCGGTTGCGCGATGACGCAGCCGCCATGCGGTTTCGCGACACCACCATCGACGGCGTCTGTCGCAGCCCTCTGGGAAAACTGGTCGATCTGATCCGCTCATGGAAACTGGATGCAAGGGAAAAAAAGGTCGCCGGAGAGTTGCTGGAAGAAGTCGTCAACCGGACACAGTTCCTCGTCGATGTGGGCCTGGAATACCTGACGCTCAACCGGACATCGAATTCGCTGTCGGGTGGCGAGTCGCAACGGATTCGGCTGGCCAGCCAGCTCGGCTCCGGGCTGGTCGGCGTCCTGTATGTCCTGGACGAACCCACAATCGGACTGCATCCCCGCGACAATGTACGCTTGCTCGGCGCTTTGCACCGCCTGCGCGACCTCGGCAATACCCTGATCGTGGTGGAACATGACCGCGAAGTCATCCGCAACAGCGACGCCGTTATTGACTTTGGACCCAAAGCCGGTGTGGACGGCGGACAAATCGTTGCCGAAGGAACGGTAGCCAATGTTTGCAGAACGACAACCTCCGTTACCGGCCCCTGGCTGGCCAACCAGAAATCCATTCCCATTCCGTCCAACCGGCGGCCCGGACCGGAAATGCCGCTGCCGGCAGCGACGGCGGCAAACGGAAAAGGCAAATCGGCCAAAACCGCGCCGACCCCGACCGAACGTCCGCCCGCCGCACTCTCGCTGCGCGTACTG
>JBGSVU010000780.1:0-8482 GCA_041752775.1 Pirellulaceae bacterium
GCCGGGTACGATAGACATCCTTGTCCGTCGAATCTTCAGCCGGGTACGATGAACATCCTTGTCCGTCGAAACTTCAGCCGGACCTGAACGTCCATCTTGCAGCCTGAAGATGCCTGTCGCCCAAAAACCGGGAATCTGTACGGCTCCGGCAAACCCTGACTCTCCGGGGGAGTCTTCCGGTTGGGCAGGCAAATCGCTACGTGACGGATATCCGCCGCTCTCCGCAGATTTTCCGGTTGGGCTCACGCGGATTGTGGTGGCTGGCGGGGTCATTCTGACGATCGTGGAAGTAGTCATTCCGACGCCTGCGCGCATTGCTCCGAATGGTCCCGATACAACGATCCTCCCAACCGGTTCGGATCTGTTGATGGAGATACCTGCCTCGCGCCAGGACAGTTGCCAAACGCCTTGGCAGATTCCAGCCAGCTTTCAGGGAGGAAAGAAACAGATGAAATCCAATTGGACACGCGGCCTGGTCGCTGTCGCCATCTCTGCCCTTGCGTCGGGCGCCGTCGCCCAGCAGGGATGGGACCAACCCTCCACTCTGGGAAACTACCAACCTGCTTCGCACGCCCGTTACCCGGGAGTCTACCAGGATGAAGGCCCGGCAGCCGTACCACCAGGCGGACAGGGCGCCGATCCGAATCACCGCTCCAGCCCGTCCGATACCGCAACGCGAGCCCCGGCGCAGGGTTACGGAGTCTACAACCCGGGTGTCCAGTCATCCCCGCCGCTGTATCAGGACGGATGCAATGGATGTGGACCGGCCATGCCGGGTTCCATGGTCTATGGCAATTCGATGCCAGCAGGCAACTACGGACCGGGCTGCAATGGAGCTGGGGGTGGTTACGGAGTCTTCGGCAATGCAATGCCCGGGACCGGCGCGGACGGGTATGGTCCGGCTGTGGGAAACAGCTACCTTAACGGCCCCGCTTATCAGAGTGGTGCCTGCCAGGGCGGCGCGGGCTATGGCCAAGGGCCGGTGTATGGTGACGGGAGTGGAGCAGGCTACAACCCGGCGGGCTATGCCCAGAATCAGAATGTCACCGGATACGGTTACAGCAATGGCTACGGCGCCTGTGATTCGGGTTACGGACCCTGGCAACGGAATGCTGGTTCCGGCGGTTACATTTCAAATCGGGCCAAATCAGCCAACTGGATTGGCGGAGCATCGGCCCTCATTTTTCGCCGGGACTACGAGGACGACCGGGGCCTGAGTTTCAACGGAGCTGGCCAGTATCTCTTTTCCACGGATTCCGACATGGACACCATGGGTGGAGTGGAAGCCATGCTGGGCCGTCGCGGATGCAACGGACTGGGATGGGAAGCCCGCTACTGGGGACTCTATCCCACCGCGTCCAATTTCCTTTTCGGCGGAACGCCCTATACGGCACTGGGCGGGATGAGCGATGTCTTTCACGTTCCCACGGGTGCGAGTGTCCTCGATATCTACAATCGCGCCGACACACACCAGGTGATTCGCGAAAACAGTTTCACCAATGTGGAAATCAACATGCTGAGAAACGCCGGATCCTCCGGGCAGGCGACCTACGAATTCTTCGGAGGAGCCCGCTGGCTGCAGTTCAACGAACACCTCTGCTACAACGCGCTGTCGACCTATCCCGGCGATCCCATGACGTTTACCTACGCCAACCGGGTCGAGAACCAGATGCTGGGTTTCCAGCTGGGCGGTCGCTCGGAACGCTGTCTGTCGGGACGTTTTGGCCTGTCTGGCGGTTTCTCCTGTGGCCTGTTCAACAACCGGATCAGTCATCAGACGCGGATGTATGACAACGACACCGACACCGACGCGCTGATCTATTCGGGACCTTTCAATGGTCGGCCTTACAACTATGGATCGAACAAGAACGACATCGCGATGCTGGGCGAGTTGAATCTGGGTGGTTATTTCCTGATCCGGAACAATCTGCGGATTTCGCTGGGCTATCGTGCGATCGGCGTATCGGGAGTGGCACTGGCTGCAGACCAGATTCCGTACAATTTCACGGACGGCAACGACATCCAGCGAATCGACTCCAACGGCAGCCTGATTCTGCATGGAGCGTATGTCGGGCTGCAAAGCTGTTTTTAACAGCTGGCGAGTCAACGTACGGGCCGGATCCACGCCGTTTTAGAAACACGGATTTGGGAATGGACCAGCCGGGCCGGGCGAAAACCGGCAGAATCTGACAGCGGCTGGCACACACACTTCCGGCCTGCCAACAAAAAAAGCCCCACCGGAATTCCGGTGGGGCTTCGGTTTTTTGAGCTTCAGCGTGAAGTCCGATTACTAATTCATGATGATCGAACCGTCGGCCAGGGCAACCATTTGACGCCAGGTTTCACCCTGAACGATGGTCTGCTGGAAAACAGCCAACGTATCAGCGTCGGTGTCGTCGGTAAGAACGGTTGGTGTGTTGTTGTTATTGCGTGCCAGAACAATGCTTTCGGAAACAAAGTCAACCGAACCATCGCCACGAGCGACGTTAACTCCGGCTCCAGCGTGACGGCTGGATACACCGATAAATTTGCGCCAGATGGCTGGTGTGGTTGTATCCAGTTTGTTGATACCACCATAAGCACTGGCCAGAGCGTCGCTGTGACCATAGGCGTTCAGAACGTCGTTAGGCGTGGTTGCCGAACCGTTGATGGATGAATTGCCCAGTCCGCGGGTGGCAAACAGGGTCATGGCACCAGCGTCCGTGACCGTACCGGCCAGGGTGCGTTCGCGGTTCTTGGATGGAGTCGTCAGAGTCCGCTCGGACAGGATCACAACGTTGGACAGTCCGTCACGGAAATGAGCCAGTTTGGCTGGGCGTTCCGAGCAGAAACTTCCGTCTGGAGAGAGAGGAATGGTTTCGCCCGATGCTGGGAAGAAGGTGTTCTTCGCACCGTAGCATTCACGCGATCCGGACATACCGACATAGTTGGCAACGGCCATGGTGATCGTCGCACCCTGAGCTGTAGGTGAACCGGCACTGTCAGTTCCGCCAGCACGTTTCTTGTTGTCCCGGATCACGATGGAATCCGATGGGCAAATGAAAGTGTCGATCGGGGTCTTCAAAATCTGGACCCGCTGCAGAATCTGGGCGGCTGTTGCACCACTCGATGTGTTCAACTCAGCACCGGCCGAAAACTGAACTCGGGGATTCAACACGTCCAGAGCACCCTGCTCTTCGACATAAGCCAAAATCGAAGTTGTCCAGTTCCACAGCAACTGACGGTTCGTCGAGTTGATAGTGGGACGAAGGGCGGCTGGAACCTGAACACCCAGCGGCAATTTCTTGAAAGCCGACTCGTAATTGTGCATCGCCAAAGCCAGCTGCTTCAGGTTATTCTGGCATTGGGCGCGACGGGCTGCCTCGCGAATCTGCTGTACGGCTGGCAGCAACAAGCCGATCAGGATGCCGATGATCGCGATGACCACCAGCAACTCAACGAGAGTAAAGGCACTTCGACGGGAGAGTTTGGACATAGAGCTTTCCTCCAAATGGCAGAAAAAAGAGTGGAACGTGCAACATGCGTGGGCACGTGGGGAAGCAGTCTCAACCGGTTAGTGGCATCAAACCACCCGTTAACCTCAGTGCACCGCCATCCACTTGTGCATGAACCGATTGTACCCAGCGCATGAAAAAATCCCAGACTCTGAATCAGATTTTCCGAAAAAAATCGGCTCAGAACTGTGGAAAACCGGTGTTTGCGCTGCTTCGCATTCTTGTTAAGGGGAAATAACGCCCCATTAGGGGCGTTTTTCCGCAACTCAAAGGCGTTTCTGCTCACCTTAACTGAGTTGTCGTCTTTCAGCCAAATCTCCCCCTCTCCCAAGGGAAAAATCTTTACTCTCAACTGGATTTACGCAGCAGTTTGACTTTGGTTCAAACTTTTTTGAAAAATAAAGCGTGACAGCATCCCGAATTTCCACGAATTAACGGATTTTCCGGGTTTCCCAAATTCCAATTGTCTGTTTGTCAACAAAAAATGCTCCGGCAAAAAACCGGAGCATCGTGATAATTCAGGCAAAGTGACTTTGTTACCAGGCCAATCAACGGCCTCGACCACACAACCGGGCCAACAGTCCACCGCGTTTGGGTGGACAGGCAGGTGCACAGGCAGGTGCGCATACCGGCGCACAGGCCGTCGTCACTGGCCGGCAAGTTGTCTGGCAAGTCGTTACCGGAACGCGTGTGCAGGTTCGCACCATGCAGGTTTTCGTCACGCATTTGGTCCGGCAACATCCACAGGCGTCGCGGTAAGTAATTCTGCAAGTCTGCGTCACAGGGCGGCAAGTCACCACGGTCTTGTAACTAGTCGTGCAACAAGTCTGAGGGCAGCAAGTCGTGCAAGTCGGCGCGGGACAGCAAGTCGGTGCACAGGGCGTGCATCCGCACCGGTCACAGGCCGAGGCGATTGTCGCCGATGCACATAGCACGGCAACAGTCAAGAAAGCAGAAAAACGGTTCATTTGTGTGTCTCCAAGTGGTAAATGAAACGGCAACGAGTTGTGCAGTTTACCAAAGTTGCCCCATCAGGTGAATTACACCAGCATTCCCGGGACCAATTTTTTTAAAAATTGGGGACGATCCCAAAAGGGGTCTGACCGGTCTGACCCTCTCTGCCTTTCCAGGGGGCTGAACTCTATCGGAACAGGCTCTTTTTTTCAGACCACCCGAACACGATCTGAATCACCGTTTTTCAGTTGTCCAAACTCGACGCTCACACCATTTTTGAACCCGCTCCCATCCACCGAACCAGGGATGCCCCCCAGAATAACCCCCTCAAATCGCTCCCGCCCCTGTTTTCACAGTAAAAAACGACCAGGCACACTCCAGCGGCATCACATAAATCGCCCCCGAATCGGCGGGTTGACCCCGCGAAACGGTGGAAACCCTGGCAATCGCCGAAATCGTCCTCTCCAAAAAATCGTCATTGACGGCGATCTCCAGCGTGATCATCCGTTTGATGGTGGCCTGAAATGCACCAAATGGTCGCGCTCCACTCATTCCAGTGGGCCGGACCCACTCCTGTGAGTCACAGATTGTGATCCGCTGTACTTCCACCCGCTCCAGGGCTTCCTTGACCGCACGCAAGCGAACCGGATGAATGACCGCCACCACGAGTTTCATGTTTTCCTGCTCCCGACCATCGATCGCCGATTCCAAAACCCGATTTTGACGTTGTGCCAGGAGAATTCCAACTGGTAAGGTCCCCTCCGCGCATTCGATCACGTCGTTCGGAGAGTTTCCCATGCTGACCCAACCCGTATCAGCAACTGTTTTCGCCCGTTCACTTTCCCTGGCAGCGGCCATCGTGCTGGTCGCCCCTTCGATCGCGCTGCCCCAGTCACTCACTCCGCTGAATCCGGTGCGCACCGCCCCAGACAACCCGCCGGCAGACGATTCCCGGATCCTGAAACCCCGCACCACAACTCCCCCCGCGGATTCAGAGTCGATCCCAGGCGGTTTCCAGATCCACAGCAACCGCGACCCGAATTCACCCGTCATCGCCAACGTCCAGGCGTGGCTGCTGCCAGATTCCGTTCCCCCAGTCGATAGCGCCGCCGAACCGCAACCGGAATCGGGCTCACCCCCACGCACTGGTGTTTTCCGCACCGGTGTTGTGCGGATCGATGTCGAGCTGGCGGAGGGAAGCCACATTTATTCGCTGACACTGAATGATCCACGCCAAACCCGAATCGAACTGTCTCACAGTCCGGCAATCACCATCGCTGGCCCCGCCCAACCGTCGCGACATCCCGACAATGCTCCCGCCGCCGTTGCGAACGAAAAAACAGCTGCGGACGCCGAAGTCGATGGCGAGGCCTACAACGGAACAGTCAGCTTTTTCGTTCCGTTGCAGTTCGCCGAATCTGTTTCCCTGGAAAACGAACAGGTCCTCGTGCGTCTGAACGCCATGCTCTGTTCCGATGAAGGATTCTGTTTGCCGGTTCGCGACAGAATTGCGCGAGCCCAGCCTGTCCCCAGTCCGGAAGCACTCCCCTCCAGCCGCGCCGCGCTGCCGCCCGCCGCAGCCACAGATTTTTCCGGGTCCCGCAAGCAGAATCCGTGAATCCGCGGCAGTCCAGTGTCACGCGGCAGCGATGCCTCCTGCCCGGGTTCTGACCAGGCCGAAACAATGACCGTCTGAAAAGCGTGCCGCCGCGGACCGGTCACGCAGAAACTTCCTGTTTCTTTTTCGGTTTGTAGACTTCGGTCGCCGTTCCGTAAAAAACTTCCGCCGCGTTCATCAGTGTTTCACCGAGAGTCGGGTGGGCGTGAACGGATTCTGTCAAATCGCGAATGTGGGCGCCCATTTCAATCGCAATCACGGCTTCCCCAATCAATTCACCCGCACCCGATCCGACGATTCCACAACCGATCACCCGTTCGGTTTCCGGATCGACCAACCATTTGGTCAGTCCGTCGGTGCGACCGAGTGCCTGGGCCCGTCCGCTGGCAGCCCAGGGATAACTGCAGACTTCGTAGCGGATTCCGTCCCGTTTCGCTTCTTCTTCCGTGGGCCCGGCCCAGGCGATTTCCGGATCGGTAAAAACAACTGCCGGAATGCAGCGGCGGGAGAATTCGTCCAGGTGCCCCGCGATAATTTCCACCGCCGCCCGGCCTTCATGTGTTGCCTTGTGCGCCAGCATCGGCTCACCGGCGGCATCACCGATCACAAAGATATTCGGTTCGTCCGTCCGCAGCTGGGCATCGTGCACCACAAAGCCGCGCTGGTCGGTCTGAATCCGGGTGTTTTCCAGACCGAGGTTGCGGGTGTTGGGCGCCCGGCCTACCGCAACAAGTACCCGGTCGTAATTTTCCGTGCCAAACTTGCCAGGCCCCTCGAATGAAACCTGAACCTGTTCGCCGACTGCGGAAATGCTGCCGACTTTGGTGTTAAGGAAAATCCGTTCCTCAAAAATTTTCTTCAGACGTTTCTGCAGTGGACGTACCAGATCGCGGTCGGCACCCATCAGCAATCCCGGCTGTAATTCCACGACGCTGACCTGAGTCCCGAGCGCGGCGTAAACCGATCCCATTTCCAGCCCGATATACCCGCCCCCAATCACCAGCATCGTCGAGGGGACGTCGGCCAGATGCAGCGCTCCGGTGGAATCCATCACGCGATCCGACCCAATCCGGAACGGGCCGGGCATCGCGGGAGTGCTGCCCGTCGCAATGATGCACTGGTCAAACGTCACCTGCCCGCCTTCAGGAATCGTAACGTCCTCACCGCTGATGGAGAGTGTGGTGGCGTTCACGAATTTTGCGAGTCCGGTAATCACACGTACTTTGCGACTTTTGGCCAGCGAGGCCAGTCCGCCCGACAGCGTCGATATAACTTTGTCCTTTCTCGCCCGCAATTTTTCGATCAACACGCTGGGCGTGGAAAACTCCACGCCCCATTCCTCACCCAGTTCCTCTACCTCACCCATGACTTTGGCCACATGCAGCAGCGCTTTCGAGGGGATACAGCCCCGCAACAGACAGGTGCCGCCCAGCCGCCCTTCGGATTCCACCAGCGTGACGTCCATCCCCATGTCGGCGGCCAGAAAAGCCGCCGCGTAACCGCCGGGACCACCACCGATTACCACCAGTTGAGTATGCATCGCTTCAGGCACTCCCCCAAAAAAAAAGGCAAGTCACCATTCGAGGGTAAACTTGCCGGAGTATGGTCTGTCTGTTTTTTTGACGAACGCAGGCGTCCAGCCTGCACGGACCTAGCGGGACATGAATTCGACAACCACGTTGCCGTCAACCGGCAAACTGATGTCGGACGGGCCGGGCGTACCGACCACATTCACCGTCAACGTATCCGAATCCAGCGTCGCCCATTCGATCCCCTGACCATCGACTCCCTGTCCGATGATCTGGCGATAAAGGTTCAGCACGTTTTCGTTGGCCCGAACCGTGATCACGTCGCCCGGTCGCAACTGGTACGAAGCCCGGTCGACTTTGACTCCGTTGACCCGGAAATGGCCGTGGGCCGCACCCTGTCGCGCCTGAGGCCGGGTATGAGCCAGTCCCACGCGACGGATTACGTTGTCCAGCCGGTTTTCGCACAACAACAACAGGTTTTCGCCCGTGTTGCCTTTCATTTTCGTGGCGCGGTCAAAGTAACGCCGCAACTGCCGCTCACCCAATCCATAATAGTGCTTGATTTTCTGTTTTTCGGCCAGCGAACGACCGTAATTCGTCGGGCGTTTGGGGCGGGTATGCATCCCAGGTGGCTGCGGACGACGTTCCATGGCACGCGACGCACCACGGCTTTCGTAAACCATGACGCCCAGACGGCGGTTGATTCTCGCTTTTGGTCCGGTGTAGCGGGCCATTCAAGACTCCTGAAATCGCTTCAAAATTGTTTTACAAACCAGAATTTGGG
Organism: Pirellulaceae bacterium; assembly: GCA_041752775.1. Classification (GTDB taxonomy): domain Bacteria; phylum Planctomycetota; class Planctomycetia; order Pirellulales; family Pirellulaceae; genus BJ22. The sequence continues at coordinate 8,380 of JBGSVU010000780.1, forward strand.
AACCGAAAATAATGACCGACCCGGCCGATTTGGGCAAGGGGGATAGCCTGAATTTCCCGGAATTCGGGCCGAACTGGCCGAAAGTGGCAGACGCTCCACCGGT
>JBGSVU010000781.1:0-5371 GCA_041752775.1 Pirellulaceae bacterium
TGACTTCAGGAAGCGTGACAGTAGCCAGCGGTGCGCCAGTGGGCAGGCCACCTGAAATGTTGTAAATCCTTAACAGTGCGTCACCTGTTGGGTCAAAAATACCCCCCAGCCGAAACATCAGAACATCGATGCGTTCGAGTGTTCCCGGAATTCCCACCGTAAATGTTTGACCCATTTGCGAGACATCACCGTTCGTGCTGTTGGCTATTGCACTGGTAAAGGAATGGCTTTGGTCCAGCACAACGTCGCCCCTGGCAACGATTGAGAGGCACAGGCCCAACAGGAAAACACTGGTCGCAATAGGCTTCATGGTTCAGACTCCGGGATGAAATCGTTGCGGAAAGTTGCACACGATGGCACGCAACCTGTCCCCTCAGAATCAAAGAAGCTTGAGACGCAGTCCTGGATTTCAACAAAATCGGAAAATGTCTTGCCTTTCCGGAAAAAAGTTCCGAAAGATGATCGCGGGGCGATTTCGAACACCAATCCGGCAACTGCCCGTGCCGGTCTGTCGGGGGATGGCCGCCTGTTAAAAATCCGGAACATCGCCCGCGCAACGCGCAAGGGTGCGGAGCAGGGCAGAGTTTCCGGTTTCCTGCTTCTTCCGCACGGTGAGGGGATGGCTTTGGCCCTTCCGCAGCATGATTCCACAGGCCGTTAGCGGACCAGTCCGCTCCACTCTTCGGAAGTGTGAATTTTTCGAAGCGCGGACCAGTCGTCGGACGTATTCAGGTGTTCGCGGCGGCCATCGTCATCGAGGTGCCCGTCGTTCTTCAGTTCCTGGAGCAGTTCCCAGGCCCTCGACGCAGCCATACCGGCCGCCAATTCCGTCCTTTCGGGCTCGGCCTGCCCGGCGCGGCGGGAATGGGCGTCGGCCAAAAGCGCAAAGCAAACGGCTTGAAGGAATTTTTCTCCAGGAGTCAGCACGGATTCATTGATCAGCTTGCTCTCGCTGAAAACAACATCGACTTCATCCAGTTTGGCCAGGCAACAAAGTCGCATTTGTTGACAATAGGTTGTCAGGTTTGGGTTGGGAGCGATTTCCGATGCTTCCTTCCAGACGTGGGCGGCTTCAGCCAACTGGTTATTCGCTCCCAGAAGATTGGCCTGATTGCCGGTCACGAGGAACAGGTTTTGCTTCAATAGCGCGCGGTTGGGCTCCTGGATCAGCGCTGTCTGCAGCAACTCCCGGGCGCGGGTACAGGCCGCCGTCGCCTCTTCCAGCCGGTCGACTGCCGCCAGACAGTTGCTGTAATTGAGCAGGCCACTGGTCAGGTCTTCAACGACAGATTTGTTGTCTGGCGAAGCGGCAAAAAGCCGTTCCAGAGTTTCCAGAGCCTCCCGGAAACCCTTCTGGGCGTCAGCGGAATTACCGAGTTCCAGATGGATCGAGGCCAGGTTGATTCGCGTCCCGGCAGATGCCTGCAGGCACTCTTCCCTGTCGAAAGATGCGTTGGCCAGTGAATCCCAAATCCCGATCGCCTCGTGATACAGGGGAATGGACTGTTCCCGTTCTCCCTGGATTTGCATCGCTGATCCCAGGTTCATCAGACTCCATGCCACGCCTCCACGGCGAACGGGATCGTCAGGAGCCCGTTCGGCAAGGTTGCGGTGAATCGCGAGGGCTCTTTCCAGGTATTCCACCGCCCTGGACGGGTCCGCGGCCGAAGGCTGAAAGGTTGCCAGTTTGTTCAATGCCTCAGCGAGATGTCCCAGAGCTTCACTGGCAATTTCCGGGTCGCCCTGCAACTTCTCGCAAACGTTCACAGCGTGTTTCAGGTGCGCTTCAGCCTGGTCAGCTTTGCCAAGTACGATTGCAAGCGTTCCGGCAAGAATTTTACCTTTTGCCAGATCGAGTTGGCTTCGACTGGTCGGATCAAAAGTGGCCAGCTCATCAAAAAGTGTCAATGCTTCTCCGGTCTGTTTTGCCGACAGGTCCGCCAGCTGCGGGATCGAGGCGGCCTGGTCGGTGTTCAGCAGGTTCAACATTTTCCATAGCGTTACCCGGGTCGATTCGTAGCGGGCCTGGGCAGTCTGTTTTTCCCGGCGGAGTTGAAAGTTGTGATACAGGCCGGCGGCAGGAATCGCGAGGATCGCCAGCAACAGAAGGGAACCTGCCATGGCCTTCCAGGGATTCCTGCGGCACCAGCGAAAGGCCCGTTCAATTCCGGACACAGGTCGCGATGCGATCGGTACGCCAGCAAGGAACCGGTCCAGGTCGTCTGCCAGTGCCGAAGCAGTTGGAAAACGCTGAGCCGGATTTTTTGCCAGACAGCGGTGACAAATGACGGACAAGTCACCCGGCACCGAGTGGCGAAGCATCCGGATTGAGGGGGGCTCGCTGTTCGCAACCGCGGTCAGGATTTCCAGATGCGAACTGCCAATGAACGGAGTGCGACCTGTCAGACTTTCATACAGAATCGCACCGAGCCCATACACGTCAACCGCCGCCCCTCCTGTCTCGCCCCGTTTGGCGCCAATCATTTCCGGCGCAAGATACGCCGGTGTTCCCAGCGTTTCTCCAGTTCGAGTCTGAAACAGCGAGTCGGTATCAAATCTGGCCAAACCAAAATCCACAACCTTGGGAACGAATTGATGGTCGCCCGTTCCCCTTCCACTGCCGGCCAGTAAAATATTCTGTGGTTTCAGGTCACGATGAAAAACTGACCGTTGATGGGAATAATCGATGGCTCGCGCCAAATCGCGAACCCATTGGGCAACCAGCCGTGGTTCAACCGGCCCCCGCTCCAGACGCCGGGCCAAGGTCGGCCCATCAACGTATTCCAGAGCCAGAAACGGAGCCCCCTCCTGCTCACCGAAGTCATGTACTTTGACGATTTGGGGGTGATCGAGTTGGGCCAGCGCCTGGGCTTCGCGCTGAAACCGGGCCAGTTCGGCCGGAGAAGCCCGGGAACCGGAAATCAACACCTTCCAGGCCAGCACCCGGTCCAGTCCGACTTGTCGTGCCTTGTACACGACACCCGATCCTCCGCGGCCGATCTCTTCGATGATTTCGTAACGGGAAGGTTCAATGGCGGGAGTATGGTTCCCGTTTGCCACCCACATCGCGACCGTTTTTTCGACCGTTCCCGGTGTCAACCCGGCAAGGTATCCCGCACAAACTGAACAATCCAGTACGTGCTTCTCCAGGGCAAGCAGTTCCGCTTCATCTTCGATCAGTCCGGCGGCGAAACCGCGCAGGATTTCGGCGCGGGGATGCTGGTTCGAAGGATCGTCTGTCCCGTACATGTTCCACTCTTCCAACAGGGCCGCGCGACTGCGGCAACCTGCCTGGTTTCAAAAATTGTCAAGCAGGTCCTTGCCAAGAATTCTCAACCGTCGCAAGACTCTCGATTTGGCAATCACAACGGCGTTGACGCTTAACCCCAGATTTCGGGCCACTGTTTCCACGGAAACATTCCGGATCGCAACCTGCAGAAATGCATGCCAGGTGGATTCCGCAAACTCCGGTTTGATCAACTCCAGCAACCGCCCGAGCAGGTATCGGTCATGTTCCGCTTCCCATCGGGATTCCATCTCTCCCGTTGCCGGAACAAATTCTTCAAACTGTTCAGGCGCCATCAGGGAAACGACCGGCTGTTTTTGCATCCGCTGAAAATACCGCCATGTTTGCTGTGACACGATCTGTCCAAGCCAGTTGCGAAATGCCCCGCGCCGTCCATTGTGGGCGAATGAGGAAAAAGAGCGAAAGACCCGGGACAAGATTTCCTGGGTGACGTCGTCAACATCCTCGATCACAATTTTACGGGTCAGCAAATGCCGACGAATAAATGGCTGATAAATCTGGAAGAACACATTCCAGTCCTCGGCGCTGTTCGCAGTCTGCAGCCGATCCAGCAATGAACGGGAGGTGTCAGTGGTCATGGGCTTTGCGGCATCCGAAAATGAATTTGGCCTCTTGCCTGCAGTCTCCCATTGTGACTGTTCCAACAGCAAAAACAACGATCCAGCCGCCTGCCTTCCTGGCGGTCGTATTTGTTTCCGGAACTTGAGGCGATACATTGACGGGAATCCACCGGTGACCACCGGCTGAAGGCAAGTACCAGAAAAACGCAACTGCGCCCGGTCGACCGTGGGTGGAGCCGGGAAAACCGGGTGGTGTGGGCCAGAATCTCGGACGGTGTGGCGAGGGGCACCCAAATGAGATGGCCCGGACCTGATGATACAGCACATGATCCGCACTCACATTTCGCAAACCACCTTCAAGAACACTGTTCACCGGAAACATCGAGGATTGAAACGACATTGTTCATGGCGACAAGGCAAACGGCATGGTTGTGCGAGAAGGCCAGCATGAATCCATCGCGAAATCCAGCATCATTGGTTAAAGTCCAGAAGTTGCGCAAACATCTTCCGATGAGCGCGCCGAATGTTTTGTGTTGCGAAATGTCCGCGAGGGAGTAACAGCCGTCCGGCACCGGATCGTCCGGCAGGGCAAGTTCCGTCGTGCCAATGGACAGTTCGGAATTGTCAGTCAGGGCATATGCCGTAATTGCCCCTGAATTGAAGTGAAAGCAAATTGCTGTGTAGATTGCCGGACCATCCTCGTCTGGCACATCAAGTACAAGTGCAGATACGGACTGGAGTTTCTGTCCCATTGCTTGTTCAGGTTCTGTGAGGTCTGGCACTGGTCTGTCACTACAAAAACCCTGGTGTCTGAAAACGTGGGCCTTCACTGGGCAGCAGCGAACAATTCCCGGCTGTCAAACCGCCCGGCCCCTTGGAGCAACTCACGATACGCCCCTGCTCGTTCAATTTCATTCTTCGTAGATCGAGGGAAATTGCAGCCCGGCCATTCGCACAGCGCTTTAAGCGAAGTGCGAGCATCGGAAGCGTCGTCTCTGCGTTGGGACGGGCTGGCCCGGTCGCGCGGACGTTGGCGAGGAACCCCAAATTCGTCTGTGTTATGTTCGCCACCGTACCGTTGTGCATATTGGTCGTAGGCCAAACGCATCCGCTCAAGACGTTCGTCGAAACCGTCAATAACAGCGAGCAGGTGTTCGAATTCGGCAAGCCAGAACTCTCGGTTTGCCCAGTACCCGGCAATTTGCGCCGGTTGAGCGCGAGGAACGCCGGCAAGTGCTCGTTGGAGTGACGCTCCGAGGTTGTCGGTGTAATTGGACATAAATTCCTGGAAGATAACGGCTATTTATACGCCCGTCATGAAGGTGATCTGTATTCGGGTCAAAGCCCCTTGTACGAGTCTGGAAACTTTCAGGGATCAGTATAGCCAGCTGGAATGCCCCATTTTTCTGTACCAGTGGTTATGAAAGTTTGGGTTGGGAAACGGGTAACGGATCAGCGGCGGCGGTGTGCTGCTGGAGCGGAGGGAGCGCAGCGACCGTAGTGG
>JBGSVU010000782.1:0-21032 GCA_041752775.1 Pirellulaceae bacterium
CCGGGCGGCACTCCCGACGTCATTGTTCCAAAAATCTCGGTCCCAATAATGGGGCCGGTATGGATCAGGGGCTTGCCCGGAAAAATCGCGCGGGGAATCGGTGCAATCGCCCAAATGACAATGGTCTTGCCGAACTGGTAGGGCAGGGGGTCGGGAATGTGATTGATAATCTGTGCTGTTTTTGCCAAACCGGGACCGTTCCGGTTCAGCACCAGCGATTTCACAGCGTCGGTCAGCGAAGCGTTTTCCATGGCATCGGTCGAATCGGCGTTGCGCAGAAACGACATCAGAACGAAAATGCCGATGCCAGCGGCGGAATGAATCGCAAAATTCCGGAAGAGATGCTGCTGCCGGTGATAGTAGGCCACTCCAGTGGCGCCGATAAACAGCCAGACCACATCGGCCCTGGAACTGGAATAAAACGGCATCGCAAAGGCAACGAGAAACACGCCCGCAAGGATCAACCAGTGCATGGGATACAGCCGGCGGTAGCGGGACAGCAGGAAACTGTACAGGACGAGAAAGGAAATGGGAGCGAGCTTGGTGACCTGTCTGAGCGGGCCGTATTGCTGCAATTCCTCATCACTCCCAACGTCGAGGGTCGATATGAGGGTCCGCTTGTCCGAAATTCGCCCCGAACTCAGACCTCCGGTAAAGCGGATGTAGGCCACAGTGGCTGCCATTGCCAACAACAGGCAAATCGCCACCACCACCGCGACCCGCCGGGAATCGAATTCCCGATGAAAGCCCGGATTCGGAATCCTGAATCGAATCGGCAGAAAAAACCCGGCCGTCAGCAGAACGACTGACAACAGGTAAATCAGCGAAGGATAGAAAAAAAACTCCGGTGTTTTTCCGAGCAGCAGCGTTGCATCAATGTACTCTGCGCTGGGCCAGTTCCACGAAATGCAAAGGCACTGCAACGTGCACCCGGTAAATATCGCCAGCATCACAAACGACCAGGGACAAAACAGGTCGTAACGCCGAATCAGAAGAAATGGAAAAACAGCAATCGACATGGCTGCCATTCCGGCCGCTGCAAACAGCATGGACAGGTCGATGCAGGCCCAGACCACCATCGCGCACGCCAACATCTGGAACAGCACTACGGCGATCCGGACGAAAGCGCCAATTCGGATTTGAACATACATCAGGAAATCACAGGAAAGGAATCGGGACGTCCACCGGTCAACCGCCGTTGTCGTGGTGTTGCCGCGCAAACTTCAGGGCTTCCCGGAGTTCTTCCCGATTGGCCGGTTGACGGCGATTGCTGACGAACGTTCCGGGACAGGGGTGGGGGCTGATGTGGCATCCGAGGCGGCTGAAGGATCCCACTATAGACAGCGCTGTTGATTCCGGCGAATCACAAAATGCTTCGTGATCCGTCTGAATGACCCGTGCCGGATCCAGTCGCTGCAGTTGTCCGGATATCAGGTCGTTGGTCAGCGCCACCTGCGCCGCAACCTGCACAACCGGACTTTCCGTCAGAAACCGGTCGATACCTGGCGGCTTGACGGAAAACCACTCCTCCGCTGATCCATGCACACGTTTTCGGGACTCCAGAATCGAATCACAGTTGCCGACTTCGTCGCGGCGGGTAAACAGAAAAACAGATTTGGGTACGGCCGCAGCGATCAGTGCGATTTCGTACTGCATGATGATCGCCTTCATCGCCAACGGTTTTGTAAGTGCCGCTTCGAGATGCCGCAAAGCCCGGGCAAATCCGGCCGGGTCAGCCAGTTTTCGCTCCGCATCCGTCAGCGCCCGCCCGCGATCGAGCGGAAAAAAACGCCGCCACAAATAGAAAAACTCGTGCGGCGAAAGTATCCCCGCAGTCTTGCCAATCACCGACTGAAATCCGGCCTGATCGGCGCCCGGGATGGCCAGTTCGTCGAGGTAGCCAAGGTTCTGGTCGGTCAACAGTCGCTGAACCAGTCCGCCCAAATAGGGCGCCTGATGGAATCGGGCCAGCAAATTGGTGGGAACGCCAAAGGCCGGCCAGTTGGCCAGCCATTGCATCAGCACCGTTGTGCCGCTGCGCGGAGCCCCAATCACAAACAGGGAGGGAAACTCCGGCGCTTCGCCCAGGCCCGCGGTCGCGGCACGCTCACCCATCCCGAAACAGGTATTCAAATGCGCGATAAACTCTTCGGCCGCCCCGGGCCGGCGAAAGGTCTCGAGGCGGCTGTCGTCTGTTTTCTTCATTTGCGATTGCCCGGTCATCACTGCCTGGACCCGCCGTAAAGCCTGTACTGCCATGCCTCGGAGCGTTCCGGCCGGATGCTCCGGGTGTCCGCTGCTGAGCCACCCGGAAATCTGCTCTGGCTGGAAAACACCATGCCAATTAATCTTGAATCTGTCCGACCGATCTTCCCAAGGCCGGAAAACCGAACGCTACTGAATCGACCCATCAGGAGTCCGCCTTGAATCCGCTTCAGCATCTGAACATGCTCCTTCGTTTTGATCGCACCTTCAATCTGCGACATCTGATTCGTCAGCAGATATCCAGCGGCGACCGGGTGCTCGATGCCGGTTGTGGGCTGGGGATCCTGTCCGCATGGGCAGTTCAGGCCGGAGCCGCAAGCGTCGACGCCGTCGATTTGAGCCATTTGGGGCTGGCCCTCAAGCTGGCGGAGACCAACCGGGTCGCGGACCGAATCTGTTTTCACCAGGCCAACCTGCTGGATTTTGCCAACGAAAAGTCCCGCAAGAATTCGTACGACTGCATCATCGCCATGATTTACCTGAACGATCCCCGCCGCGACGAGGCCCAGTCGCAACTGGCGATGGATCTCGTTAGCCGTCTGCTGAAGAAAGACGGAAAGGTCATTCCGGAAAAAGTTGAGTACTCGATGGCAGTTTGCGAATGGCCCGAGCAGAACTGGTTTTCCAGACAACAGCGACTGGCCGATCAGGTCGCGGAAATTTCGGGCCGATATGGACTTGATTTCGGACCACTTCGCGAAAATCTGGCCAGCCAGACTTGCAACGATTTCTTTCCGGAGCGGACCCCTGACGGAAGACTGAAAATGCCGGGCTGCCGCATGTTGAGCCGCGAGGCGGCCGCTTTCACGGTGGATTACCTGACGGGTGAAATTGCTTACCCGGAAACTGTTTCGGCCACGATTGAACAGGCGGGTAATGCTGACGCGGTGATCTGGTGGCAAAAAATTGTTTCGCAGGATCATCTGATTTTTACCAACCAGACAGTCGGCTGGATTCGTAATTCGCAACCGGTCGCACAGGGGGAAACAGTCCGGATGACGCTGGATGGCGAATGGCGGGCAAGGAATCTGATCGGTCTGGAACGGGTAACGCAGCTGTACGATGGACGTCCTCGTCCGTCGAAAGAGTGCTTGATGACGACGGACGAGGACGTCCAACGAAAGAGTGAGTGATGACGACGGACGAGTAACTCCGTCGAAAGGCTGAGTGATGACGACGGACGAGGACGTCCATTGTACAATTTGCTGTGAGGCACATTTTACTGCGAGTGTTCATTGCGCAGGTTGAATGCCGAGCGAAAGGTTTCATCGGCTTGTGCAACCGGTCCGCCAAACGGATGAAGTGTTTTCATCATGAAAATGTCGCCGGCATATCCGGTGTGGAGCGGCGGGTGGTCTCCGCGCTGGATTCTGGCAAGCAATCCCGGAAAATCGGCCCCCGCCAAATGCGAGACGGGATAACCGCCGCCAAACCGCATGTTGAACTCGATCAGGTACAGCCGGCCATCCCGCTCCATGACATCGACATCACAGGGCCCGATGATGCCGGCCTTTTCTCCCAGCAATATTCCAAGTTCGGTCAAATCGTCCCGGCGGACGGTGACGGCCAACTCGGTTTCACCGTTCCGCGAGATCATTTTCTTCCATGCGCTGACAGCGACGGGGCGGCCTGTGAGGTCGCCGCAGATCTCGATATTGACTTCGGTTCCCTGAATCAGTTCCTGCCAGATATATTCAGTTGTGTTGCCTGCGGGGGGCGCGATGTCCCGCTCGTGACGAACAACTGAGACGCCGACACTGGCCGAACCGAATCGGGGCTTGCGAATCATGGGCAACGCGAGTTGGCTGGCTGCCTGTACCGGATCACAGACAGTTTGGGGAACCGTGATGCCGTTGGCCAGCGCCCATTCGGCAGTCTGAAACTTGTCAAAACCCATCCGCGCCACCGACTGGCCGGGAAAAAAACAACTTGTTCCCATTGCTGTCAGCTCGGGGCGAATCATCGACAACCGGTCCACATCCGGATCGGCAAAGCTGAGAATCGCGTTGATCTTCTGGCTGCGGGCAAATTCGATCACCGCAGCGGGATATTCCTCCGACAGGATGTCCGGCATCAGGACTGTTTCATCGCAGCTGGCAAAGCCCGGAGTAAACTTCGTTCTGCCGCTGCCGATAATGTGAATCGAGGGATCGGCATCGCGAAAATACTGCGCAATGTAGCCCCGTTTTCCGATGGTAGAGAAAAGCCACCTTGTTTTCATTCACCAGCCCCGCTGAATTGTCCTGAGATTTGTCGTTGTCGGCATACTGTTTTTGACTGAATCGACCAGACAGGAGCCTGGGGCACAATGAACTGTGGGCTGAGTGAACAGGCATACGCGCCGGTGTTGGTCACCACCACGCGGTCCCCGGTCTCTGGCGTCTGATTCGTTTCGATGGCTCCAATCCGGTCAATTTCCATGCAGGTTCCGCCAAAGAGCGGGATCGGTTTGCCGGATGAGTTGTCGGTGCTGTCGGCAGGGTCCCTCTTCAGCAAATGACAGGGCGGTGAAATCGTTGAACGAAGCGGGTTGACGTCAAACATCGATCCGTCACAGATGGCAATCCTTTCCGCGCCCGTTGTTTTGGTGGAGACAACCGTCGTTACATAGTTCATGGAATTGGCCAACACGCCGATCCCGGGCTCAAGGATCAGTCGAGTTCCGGTTGCAGCAAGTTTTCGGCGGGCATGGGTGCCGACGGTTTTTGCAAACGACTGGTGGCTGTCGAGCGGATAGGCCAGTTTTGCCGCAATCTCTGCCGGAGGTTCGCTGCCGACTCCACCGCCGATGTCGACATACTCTGGCTGGATGTGCAGCCAGCCCGCCACCTCCAGCAACCGGTCGATTCGTTCGCAATACGAACTGGCATTGCGTTGCGACGAATGATGCATGTGCAGTCCGGCTACCTGCACCCTGTTCTGCGAAAGCAGTTGACGAACAGCCTCGACGCAATCAGGATTGTCGCAGTCGATTCCGAAACGGCTGGTACTGTGGTTCGCCATTCTGGCTGCGATTCTCAACCCGAGTCGAAATGGGCGGTCGGCCGTTCCGATTGCTGCCGCCGCCGCGAGTTCGTCCAGCGAGTCCACATGCACGTCGATGTTTCCGGCATGGCACAGTTGCAAATCATCCCGGGATTTCACCGGACCATTGAACAGCAGACGGTCCGGCGTGGCTCCGGCCCGGAGAGCCAGTTCCAGTTCGTGCCGCGAAACAACCTCCAGCCGGTAACCGGCCGCAAGGACAGCCCTCAGAATCGCAGTGAGATAATTGGTTTTTACCGAATAAGTGATCTCGCTGGCGGGATACCCGGCCCGAAAACCGTCGCGCAGACGATTCATGGTCGACAGGATGCGGCCTGTGTCCAGCAACCAGAGCGGAGTCCCATGCTGGTCCGCCAGTCGCAGGATTTCGTCGCGATCAGCGAGCATCAGCGGCTCCGGGCAATTCGCGATGGTTGTCGCTTATGTTCGTCGACTGGGCCCACCGGCGCGAACGGGAATGTTTGTCAATTCCCAGCATGCCCATCGCCATGAACAGTCTGGTCTGGTTCACCGTTTGTCCGGCATCGACCAGTTGTCGCAACAGGATACCGCCGGATGGTCCCGTATGCGAACCACGAATTCCTGATGCGATACTGCGGTACCCGGCATCCCGCGCCAGCTTGAGCGCCCGTTCCGAAACAAACATCCTGCGGCCATAGGGCCACGCAAAATGGTCACAGGTTCCAAGTTCGGCGATGATCCTGTTGCGACTGGTTTCCAGTTCCACATGTAACTGGTGGTCGTCCAGTTCTGCAAGGTTGGCGTGGGTTTCGGTGTGAGAGCCGATCAAATGCCCTGCAGCCTGCAACTCGCGGAGTGCCGGCCAGCCGAGGACTCCTTCCCGCTGGCGGTTGCCAAAAAACCGGGCGACGCCCTTGTCATCCAGCCCCACCAGCCCGGTGCACACAAAAACAATTCCGCGCGTATTGTGTTTTTCCAGAATTCGAAGCGCGTCCGCACAGCTGGAAAACCCGTCATCAAAAGAAAAAGAGACCGCTGGTCCGGGGTGTTGGCCGCACCGGATTCTCTGCACCGCCTGGTCATGGTCGATCAGTTCGAAATTTTTTCTGATTCCGGCAACAAACTGGTCGAACCATGCGGTGTCGGGAATGTGATGCAGGTAGAGCAGGTGTGTTGCCGGCTTGCGGAGGGTTCGCGACAACAGCCCGCTTGTACGCAACAGGAATCCTGTCGCATTCAGCGCCACCGCGTGAAGGGCCGAACTGTTTTTGCTGTTTTTACGTGTCACGCCTGAACCTTTTCCACCGGGCTGTTTTTCGCCGGAACCGCGTCCGGGATTCCGGCGACGCTCCGGCAAAAAGCGACCACTTCGGCTGCCCGCCTGGGCCAGGGCTGAAACTGTGCTGCCCGCTCCAGCGCCCGGTGTTCGAGTGAACGCCGATATTCATCATCGCGGAGGACTCGCTGCAGCGCATCGGCGATCCCGGTCGGATCAGAGGGATTCACATAGTGCACCGCATTCTGCATGGCTTCGGGCATCGAACTCCGGCTGGAGCAGACCATCGCCCGCCCGAACCAGAGGGCATCGAAGGCTGTCAGGCTGCCGGCGTTTTCACAGAGGGAATTGAACAGCACGACCGATGCCGAAGAGTACAGTTTGGCCAGTTCGTCGGGTTTGAGTGAGCCCAGAATCCGGATGCCCGGAAACCCGTCAATGGTGTGCTGGACCTGTTTCAGATAATTCGGATCCGTCGCCCGACCGGCGATCAGCAATTCCGCGCCAGGGAATTTGCTGCTGAACAGCTGAAAACCGCGGATCGCTTCGACAATCATTTTGTAGGGATACAAATGGGAAATCATGACGACCCGGCCTGGAACCTGTTCGCTGCGGGGGCCGTTTTGCAACGCTTCGGGCGGTGGGACACCGGGACGCATGGCCAGCGTGGGCAGTGCCATGATCCGTGGAAAAAACTCGCGGTGCAGATCGCGGGAATACTGGCTGCCAAAAATCAGCCCGTCAGCCTTTCTCAGCGAGTTCCATACTTTGAACTTCAACAACCGGTACCGCAGGGTGAAACCAATCGAGGTGGATCCGAGGCGAACGGCAGCAGCATCGAGAGGTGCCACAGTCAGGGGCCACAGCAGGGTCTTTTTGCCGGCGGAACGGACGGCATGTGTCCCCATGCAAATGATGACGTCGGCGGCTGCGGAAATCTGTGCAGGTTTCTGGAACGTCGAAAAGGTACAGTCCGGAACCGCAGGGAGTGCCTCCAGAAACTCCGTATTTGCCACCAGGCCACCACCACTGGAACGGGCAAACTGCTGAACGGCGAGGTGGATCATTGGGCAGCACCGGCCGAGCGGGGTCCGATTCCGATCCAGCGGCGAATCCGGTCGCGGTCTTCGCCAGGCAATACAAAACCGAAACCGAGCACGGCAAGAAGGAGTGCGAAGACTGCGACAGAAACCAGAACATCCAGAGGGGGGAAGGACCAGTAGTTCATGATCATCCAGGCCGGAATGGCACTGATCGCGGCGGCAGACAGAGGCCGAAAAAATGGCGAGAAAATCTGCCAAAGAGAAATGGAATAGGTTCGCTGGATCACAACTGGAATGACGACCAGATGAACAATCACCAGCAGCACCGTAAAGACAACGGCTGGGGCAAAGAACCGCAATGGCTCCGCCACGGAATGGATGGCAACGACCGCCAGGACTGGATTCAGTATTCCGCCGACCACGATCCAGGGAGCATAAATCCGGACTTTGCCTTCACCCGACATGATTTTCAGCCACCCTTCCGACAAACACCGCGCTGACGCCCCGATCGCCAGAATCCGGATCAGGCTACAGATCACCGGACCCGTGGTTTCAATATTTTCGATCCGGTCGCCGACCCAGAAATTGACGAACGGCCGGGTGAACAGCAACAGGCCGAAGAGCATGGGAAAAATCACGATCGCCTGGTGGCCGGCCGAACGGCACATCAACCGGACGACCGCATCAGTGCCGCCAGTACTGGCCACCCGCGCGGATACGGAATCGATTCCGGCGATCAGTCCCGTCATTACCCGACGGATGTAAAACGTCACCTGATTGGCCAGGCCGAACACAAGGCTGCCAAACAATCCAAAAAACAGGTTGAAAATCACCATGTCGGCGCGGGAGTACAGGCTCATCGCCAGCGTCACGCCGGCATTCCATCCAGCGGAACCGGTAAAGGCCCGCATCGACGACCGCGTGGCCAGTCGGGGTGCGAGATTCAGCCGCGGCTCTGTCCGCAACGCGTACCAGGAAACCGCAATCGACAGGCCTGTCGCCAGGGCCGAATACAGAAATCCGTACACCACAATCGCGCGGGAAACCTGTTCCGGCGATACCAGCAACAGCGTCAACAGGGCCGCAGCCAGATCAGCAACACGGGTCAGAAAGATGGTCAGGTTGAAAGTGAACATCCGCTCCGATACCGCATAAAAGTTCAGCAGCGGCGATAGAAAAACGGAAAAAAAGGAATTCAGGGCCATCGCCAGCAGGAACCAGCGGGCAGCGATTTGCAGCTCCGGCGGAATCGTGAAAAATGGCAGACACAGCATCATCACGCCGTAAAGAACCAGGGTCGCAATACCCGCGAAGAAACTGACCGTCAGGGCCGAATTGAAAACTTCGTCCAGTCGCCCCGACGTTTTGTCGTGCCAGGCAGCACCCAGAATCGGCACCGTCGCTACCCGGACGACTTCCTGAATGATCAGACCAATTCCGGTGCCAGAGCCAAGCAGTGCAATCAACCCGAATGCGTCGCCACCAAAGCGCAGCAGAGCCCGCACCAGAAAAAAACCGATCGCTACCGTCCCCAGCAGGCGCGCATAGTTCGAGGCAACCCGGACCAGTTGCGATGGTTTCCCGTTCACCGCGAGGTTTCTCCGGCTTCCCACGCGGCAACCCAGTCGACCGACGATTCGTAACCGGCCGAAATCAGGGCCTGACCGAAATGCCGCTGAAAAACTTCCGCTGCCTGACGCGAAAAACAGTTGCGCCAGTCTCCTGCCTGTCCTTTGCGCAAATAGGAATTCTGGTCTTCCTCGCCAGTCGACCGACCCGACAACCGGTCGAACGACAACCGGCCAATCGTTTCGTGCAGTCGCTGACTGTCAACGGATTCCGAAGCGAGTTGCGAAAAGAGCCGTTCCAGTGTCGGTGCCGGTGAGGCCAGAAGGTCTTCGTACTTCAGCAACAACATGTTTTCGTTGCTGGCTTCAAAATGCGACTGGACGTGCCGACCCCAGTTGTGTCGGCTGCCAAACGGATGGGACGCCGAATACCCGATGAAATCCGGCAACAGCTCCTGAATCGTCGCTGCCGGATCAATGCCGTGAAAAAAATTGGTCTTCCCGCGACTGCCACCGCCGGCACTGAAATGTTTTCGCAAATGGTTGAAGGCCGACACCATCACATCGCGTCCGTCTCGCATGACATAGACACCGATCGGATATTTTCCCGTAACCAGTTCGTGACCGTGGACCACCGCGGCACAACCCACCGGAAAAACTGAATGTTGCGGAAATGGCAACCGCATGTAATCGGCCACCAGCTGGCAAACCCACGATGTGCCACTCTTGGGATAGCCCAGTACGAAAATCAGCGGAAAGGTCCGGGGAAACCGTTTTCCCAGAAAAAAGGTAATGTGGTGCGAGAACGCAATCATCCTGCGCAGCCGCCGGCGGCGTGACTGCGTCGCGCCTGTCCAGTCCGAACGCTGGCTGGTTTTCCGAACGTTGTCGAGATCGGTGCCGGAGTGGGAGTTCTTCAGCATGGTGCCGTTCCCGCGAGAGAAACCAGTGCCGTTTTTGCCTCGCTCAGATCCCACAGAGGCTTGTCGCGGCCCAACAGTCGGGCCAGACGCTCGCCGTCGGCAGAAACCGATTCAATGATCCGGTCGACCGTCTCCGGCGTGGGAGCGATCGCAGGGTTTTCGGGTTTTCGCAGCAGGAGTTTCCGCAACACTCCACGCACCGAATCCGGAACCAGCGGTTTCACACACCGCCTGAAAAATCCGTTCTGGTACAGCCGCAGCAACCGGGGACCAGCCAGCAACCGGTCATGGCCGCGATTGGCACCAGCGGCATTCAGCGCCGCAAACACGTCAGGGATTCCGAGAAATTCGCAAATCTCCGAAAGCGTGGCCGGGCGTGCGCGAATGTAGTCTTCGAACCGCAGGACGAGGATCGACTGCAGGCCGAACTGTTCGACCCACGGTTCCAGTTGCATGAAGTATTTGCTGTAGTCCGTCAACTCGGGGCGATTCCTGATTTCCAGATTGATATCCGGCCCCATTCGCCCGGCGCCGTGCCAGTTGAACATGTGCTGGTGGTGGGAAAGCGTGCGGGTGACCGGGTTGCGAACGAGGTAGATGATTCGGGTTTGCCCGCCAAGTGATTCTCTGGCCCGCCGGGCGACGCCGCTGATGACCGGCAGCATGCTGTACCGGGTGCAGATCTCACCACGGACAACGGTTTTCGGCGAATCGCTGACAGGGCGTGGCCCTGGTGAAAAGGCCGGGGATCTGGTCGCCGACAAAAATTCACCGTCTTCTTTTTCAGCACAGACGATATGCGGGTTCTGTTGCAAATCATGATAGAGCGTGGTCGTGGCGGATTTCATCGCACCGATGACCAGAAAATCGGACTGGCTTCCTGTCCCGGAACTCATTTGACGGCCGGGCGTTTGCGACAGGTGAACTGAATCCAGGCCTGTTGACCCATCAGTTTGTCCAGGTGGTTGAGCAGACTCCAGATGCGGCCATTCAGTCCGCGCGCGTGAGCTTGGTTCATGCCGGAAAACCGGGCCATCCGCGGCGCCACCGTTTCGGTGTGAACCACCTGCAGGCCAGTCTGGCTGATGGCTGCGGCCAGCGATTTCCTGTTGCCCGAATGTCGCATGCAGGTGAATCCCCGTTCCAGCACCTGACGGGTCGGACCGGCATTGCGAACGACGGGCAATTTGCTGGCCCAGCGGCCCAGAACGCGGGCGGAACACTGGGGATTTTTGAATTGGCAGACGAGCAATCCGGCGGGCTTCATGGCAACTGCGGCACGTCTCAGTGTTTCGAACGGATTTTCGTGAAGTTGCAGGTTTCCCAGAATCGATACGACATCAAACGTCTCCGATTCGAACTGGCAAGTGTTCATTGTACCGACGTGAATCTCCAGCCCGTACAATTCGCGGGCTTTCCGGGCCGAAACCGGTGACGGCTCGACACCGGCCACTTCGGCCCAGGGGAATCTGCGGCGAACGGCATCCAGCAGGAATCCGGTAGCGCAGCCGATATCCAGCAGCGAAAACGGCCTGGTCAAATCCATCTTGCCATGCACGGTCAGTGCGGCGACGAGGTCATCGCAAATTCCGTCCACCATGTTCTGGTGCTGGATGCCGTGAGCGGCGTACATGTTGCCGTCGTCGTCCGAAGTGTCGATGCTTTCGGAAAAGGCCTTGCGAAAAGTCTCATCGTCGGTGGCCGCCCCCATCGCGTCGGCTTCGGCCACGAACTCGCGGGGGTCCTGAAAAATCAGGCCGCAACGACACTTGAGAAAATGTCCCACAACCGAGTGCTGCATCCAGGTCCGGGCGCGGTGGCCACAGACCAGGCACTGGTCGTGGGGATGCACGTCGTGTGCAACAAAAGCGGATGTTTTCTGTTCCTTGAGGATGATATTTTTTTGCGGGATCAAGTCAGCAGGATTCAGGTTTGGAAATCCGGGGCCGTCTGAACAGTCAGAGGCTGCCGCTCTGGCGCTGCACCTCCCAACGGTGCCCTTCCGGATGTTCTAGCGTGGGCGGGTGGACGGCCGAACCGGGTCCACCGGTTTGACCGCACCGTTGTCCGTCGATCCGTCCCGGTGAAGGGTCTTTTGAACCGGGACGGGTAAGGGTGCCGGCGAATAAAATTTGGCGTATTCGGGAATCAGTTCCAGAAGTTTCTCCCGGATGGCGGCTGGACCGGAAAAAGCCAGTTCGACAATCTGATGCGTCTGAATCTGGACTTCGTCGGGATCGAAATGACGGTGGCGCGAGGCCAGAATTTTTGGATGCGGCGTTTGAGTGGATTCTTCACCGGCATAGTAGAGTTCTTCGTAAGTCTTTTCGCCGGGACGTTTTCCCGTGTAAACAATGTCGATGGCATTGGCAGGCAGTCCGGCCAGCCGGATCAGGTCTTTGGCGAGGTCCACGATTTTGACTGGTTTGCCCATTTCCAGAACCAGCACATCACCACTGTTGCCCATCGCAACCGCCTGGAGAACCAGCTGGGTCGCTTCGGGGATCGTCATGAAATATCGGGTCATTTCCGGGTCCGTAATTCTGACGGGACCGCCGGCTTCGATCTGTTTCTGGAAAATCGGGACGACGCTGCCATCGCTTCCGAGAACGTTGCCGAATCGGGTGGCTACGAACTGGGTCCTGGAATTTGCCCCCAGTGCGATGCAGTAGCGCTCGGCCAGCTGTTTGGTACAGCCCATCACGCTGCTGGGATTGACCGCTTTGTCGGTGGAAATCAGTACGAATTTCCTGACGCCAAATTCACTGGCCAGATCGGCGACCGTGCGGGTGCCGTGCACGTTATTGATAATCGCTTCGCCGACGTTCTGTTCGGTCAGGGGGACGTGTTTGTGGGCTGCAGCGTGAAAGACAACGTCGGGCTGGAGTGTCCGAAAGACCTCTGCCATGCGTGTCTGGTCAGTCACGCTGCCGATGACGTTGACCAGTTTTGTGGCAGCACCCTCGGCCTGGATGATTTCCGACAGTTCGTTGTTGATGTGGAAAATCCGGTTTTCGCCGCGGCCGAGCAAAATCAGGGTTTTGGGAGCAAACTGCATGATTTGCCGGCACAGTTCCGATCCGATGCTGCCGCCAGCACCCGTCACCATGACTGTGGCCCCGGTGACCATTTTCTGGATTGCTCCCATGTCCAGACTGACGGGATCGCGCCGCAGCAGGTCTTCGTAGCGCACCGGGCGGACAGGAATGGTTGTGCCGCCATGCAGAAATTCGGACAGGTGCGGCACGACGCTGATCGACAGGTCCAAATCGTTTTGCAGATCGATCAATTCCCTCAGGCGCTGGCCCGTGATGGAACCGGCAGGGACCAGCAGTTTGCGAACGCGAAACTCGGTGCACAGCCTGGCGATATCGCCGAGGTGCCCGACAACGCGCAGGTCACTGAACCGGAGGCGAGTGTGGACATTGCCCGGGGCCACCAGCCCGACAATCCGGTGTCCCATCTGGTTCCGCGAATTGATCAGATGGCCCAGCTGGGCCATGTTGGTATCATCGCCGATCAACAGTGTCCGCTGGCGATCAGCTCCGGCAGCGGAGACGTTTTCGTCCCAGACTCGCCAGACGCTGCGAAAGGCCGAAAGAACGACGATCGTCAGCATCCAGTCGATGACCAGGGTTCCCCGCAGTGCTCCGGTATAGGGATACACGAGCACAAGGACGGAAATGGCGGCCGCTGCCACGGTCGAGGCCCTGACCAGCAGCAACAGATCGTTGAAGGTCACATGCCGCCACCATCCGTGAAAGCTGCGCAGGGCGTAAAACACAAACAGCTTGATCGGAACGACCAACCAGGCCAGTTGCAGAAAACTGGGCGGTGTTTCCGCGAAACGCCAGCGTCCGTTGCGGATCATCATCGACAACCAGAAGATTGCGATGAACAGAAACAGGTGCACAGCGACCAGCAGCGGCACCCGGAATTTCCTGACCAGGCCCCAAAACCGGCTGGTGTTGGCGGGATGAATTTTTGTCTCAGTCATATCCGGAAAGAAAAAATCGTTGTGTCAGCCAGTGCTGAAACAGGCAAGGAAAGTCCAGGCCAGTCGGACTCGCATGGCCAAAGTCCTGTGACCCGGGGAATGCGCAGACTCCGTGCTCCTGGGTGACCGCCGAAACAGACACCCACCAACAGGGACAGCCGATTTGAACCTGAAATCTGGCCGGGAAGTGGGCTCAGGTGTCAGCGACCAGGCCATTTCACGATACAGGGCAATTCGTTCTCCGAAAAGTGACGGGCCAGGAATTGACATTTTCCAGCCTACTCAAAGCCGAATCCCTGGCAATGGGATCGGAAGCAGAACGGGGAATATCCGCGTTGCGGCTGCAACGATTGCAGGGGAACGGTCTGACAGCGGGCCAAATGCGACAGGCCCGGCGACATGGGACTGTCGCCGGGCCTGTCAGATTTTGGAGAATGCAGCAGTGAGAAGCGTCTTCTAGTTGATCAGGCGGAAGATGCCGCCAAACTGGAGCATGGTTGCCGCCGCATTGATCATCACTTCGCGGGGACGATATTCCAGCAGGATCAGGTCACCGCGCTGAATCACAACCCGCTGTTTGGGGTCGCTGATCGCACACCGCAAATCGACTTCGATGGCCTGCTGCTGGCAGTCGACCGTACGAATGATGGTAACTTTGGTGGCCGGAGCCACGCTGCTGCTGCGAATCCCGCCGCCCTGGCCTCCGCTGGAGCCCGCCGATGAGGCCACGCTTCCACCGGCCATGCTGATGGCTTCCAAAACGTCGATGTTGTAGTCACGGGGCAGGGGATAGCGTCCGCCTTCCAGCAGCCCGCCCGTGTAAAACACATCGCGCTGGCGGCCTTCGATATAGACCACGTCGCCATCCTCAAGTGTGATGTCGGCTTCGGTCAGGTCGGGTGGCATCATGCCGTCCAGCGGACGCACCGGGATGCGGATGATATTGCTGTCGAATCCGGACATGTAGTCTGAATCCGGAACGTCGCTGAGAACCGCCCGCACGATGGCATTCGGGTCGGTGATACCGGACTTGAGGGCTCCCCGCAGAACGATAATTTCGTTTTTCGCCGATTCGCTCGGCATGCCGCCGGTTTCGCTGAGAGCGTGCAGGACGTCATTTTCGTAGGCCGGCAAGTCAATTGATGAGGTCTGGCCCTGCAACTCGTCATCCACGAACAATTCACTTTTGCGGTAGGCAAAGGTCCGGTTGTCGGAGAGGTCTTCGCGGATCACGAGTACGTTGTAGGTCCGTCTCTTCATCAAGGTCACGATGAATTTGGCGCTTTCGGCTTTCAGAATATCCTTGTCTTTTGTGTAGGCATCGCGAATGCGGGCTTCGGCCTGGCCCACGGTCATGCCCGCGACTTTCACCGGCTGGATCAGCGGCAGCGATACATAGCCATCATCGCGAATCGGAAAGGGATATCCGACTGACGGCTGGGCGCCCACTTCTTCGGGAAAATGTACCGGTGGTGGTGTGGTTGAATCGCCGGTGATTCCCTGGATATAGATTCCCAGCGTGTCGCCGGCATCCAGCACATAGGCGTCGGGCGGGTTGCGGCGGAGCGACAGAAAATTGATTTTGGGCGCGTCGGCAAGTTCCAGGCAACAGTCGCTGCCCGAGTTGGGCACGCAATGAGCCGGAATGGTATTGGCGTTTTTTCTGCAACTGCGGCAGCCTCCGGACGTTGCCATGATTCCGAGAGTTACGGCGAGGAGCAGGCTGGCAAGTGTGTTCAGTCGCATGTTTCCGGCTTTTCAGTCAGTACGGGATTTGCGGGACGCTACAGTTGTGCCCACCGTTCTGGTTAATCGACGCACTGATATTCCGGCAATTCGCATTCATTATGAATTGCGCGTTAATCCACCTGGGAAAAATGTATCGGTCGAAATCAACCTTCCAAAAAAAAAGGCCCTGGAGTTGATCCCAGAGCCATTGGTGTTGGTTGTTCGCGTTCAGATTTTCTCAAACGTCAAACTTTTACTATTCCGCAGGGCTGGCCCTGCCCGCTGTTCCCCCAACGACACCGCCGACGATGCCACCGATAATCAGGAACCGTCGCAGACGCCGGCTGCCGCCGATGCCGGCGCGGCCAGCGCCACCACCGCTAGTCGCGCATCCTGGAGAATAGGAAGCCATTGGAGCATTGCCCATGATTCCGGCCGTGTTGTCGCCCATGTAATCGGACATCTTGACGGCCAGCGGAGCAGCCGCAACTGGGGCCGCTGCAGCAAGTGCCAGCGGGATCGCAGGTTCTGTTGCGGGTTCGGCTGCAGGTTCGAGAGTCACGGTCATGTTACCCACATAGGTTCCCGCCGTTGCCACCAGCGAATAGACCCCAGGTGCCACGTCGGCAAACGAAAACTGGCCGGCATCGTCAGCCACTACAGAGTGCAACAGTTTGCCATCCTGGGCCAGAGAAACAGTTGCGGCCTGCGGAATTTTTGCTTCTCCATCGACCGAAAAAGCATTGCCAGTAAAGGCCCCATCGGCGTTCAGGCGGACCGTGCTGCCGGTTTCATCAGCCACGACGAATGCACCACAGCTGACGAATGCCATGGCAAGCAGGGAAAAAACTCGGACAAGGTTTTTCAACACGATGTACATCTCCAGAAATCGAGGTCGGAAAGTAATTGGACTTGAATCAAAATGGCAACTCCTGCCGGCCCGACCCATTTTATCCAGCCCACCCAGTCTAATGGCGTTGAATTCAGGGTCAATGACGATTGCAGGGGATTTTCCAGCCAACTCCTGTCGGCTTAAGTGTTCCCGGTAAATCCTAAAAAACCCCCGGGAATTCGGGGGGCTCGTCAAGTCGGATTTGCCGCAGGCAACCCGATTGGCACCTTTTTCCTGCCGGACAGGCATGAAAAAGGACCGCAGGGCAGATCCCTGCGGTCCGATGTTGAAGCATTAATCTGAACGGGAAAACCCGCTCCACCACTAATTGGCAGGGCTTTTCTTGCCAGCCGTACCGCCCACGACACCGCCGACGATACCACCGATGATCAGAAACCGGCGCAGACGACGGTTGCCGCCAAGGGCACGACCACCTCCGCCATAGCTGCCACCCGACGAATACGACATCATCGGCGAATCGCAAAACACGGGACCGACGTTGCCGCCTGAGTAGTCCGACATCTGAACTGCCAGGGGAGCCGGAACCGCCAGCGCGACAGGAGCGGCCGCAGCAACTGCTGGAGCAGCAGCCGGTTCCACAGCTACCGTCATCGACCCAACGTAAGTTCCTGCGGTTGCAACCAGGGTATAAACACCTGGGGCGACATCGCCGAAGGAAAACTGTCCGGCTTCATCGGCCTGCACTGAGTGAATCATTTGCCCATCCTGGGCCAGCGAAACGGTGGCGGCCTGGGGAATTTTTTCTTCGCCGTTCACGGCGAATGTGTTTCCGGCGAATGCTCCGTCGGCATCCAGTAGTACCGTTGTGTTCTCGGTGTCAGCTGTGTTCTCGGTGTCAGCAAAATTGAATTGCTGAATCTCCTGACCATTCAATTGGCTGCCACCAATTGCCGAAACAGCAATCAGCAACGCGAAACGGGCGAAAGTCTTTGCCATGTTTTCTCTCTCTATTCTGACAAGGTGCCAGGTTCATGTTTGGGACACAAACCTTCTCATGGTGCAGCGGCAAGCTTTAGAGCCTATCCCAAAAGGAATCTGACTCTCTCTGCCTTTCCAGGGGTCTGACCCTTTTGGGGACAGGCTCTTAATCGTGGGGAAAGCAAACTCCAGAATCAGTACTTGACCATGCATCTGTTCCAGCCCGCATCAACAATCTGTGCGGACCCTTAATGGTAAACATCCCGCGGGCAGCGTCAATATTCGTCAGCCCGGAGGGCCGGGATTCCAGTCCTTTTATTCCAACCGGCCTTTCCGACGCACCTTGCACACGCCGCCGGAGATGAAAAAAGCCGCCCAATTGGCCTCCTCAGGGCGTTATAGCCTTGCGAATCGGCGATCCGGGAATAGGATTGAATTTTCTGGTTTTTTCTGACCGGGCGGGATAAAAAGGGACTTTTTTGCGGAAATCCTCCCACCGAACTTCCTCTTGACTCTTGTCCCTGCATGTTCCCGATCCAAAAAAAGCTTCCGTCCCTGGTCAATTGGGTGGCCTGGGCCGGCTTTCTGGCGATCACCATGGCGATGCCGTGGTTACTCGGAGGCAATGCTCCTTTCGCGGCAACGGTTGCGTTGGCTGTCGGCGTGGTTCTTTTGCCGCTGGCCCTGAGTACCAGTCCGCAGGGTGGGGCTTTTCCCGCGCTGGTCCTGGCTGGAGTTCTATTGTGGCTTTACGCGTGGGCACCGTTTGCCAGAGTTGCTGTTCCATCACTGTCGGGATGGGTTCCGGAAATCAGCCTGCCACAAACAGCTGAACGTTTGCCCGGGTTGTTGCTGCCGGTCGTATTTCTGGTGTTGGGATTCCTGGTGCTCGACCGTCCTGGTCGCGTCGAGTGGTTTTTGGGTGCGCTGGTCGGCAATGGAGCGCTTCTGGCAATCCTCGGGATCGCACAGCGGCTGGCGTGGAATGGCCGCGTGTTCTGGATTTACCAGTTGGTGGAGGGTGGCAAGCCGTTTGCGGCCTGGGTCAACCGGAACAATGGCGGCGGATGGATGCTGATGGCGCTTGCAGCAGGACTTTTTTTTGTCGCGCGCAGGTCGATACGGAATGCTGCCAGCGACGACCTTCAGGTGACGGGTCCAGTTGGGGAGCGGAATGGTTTTCTGAAGCGCAGGTTGCGGGCACTGACGATGCAGTTTGCGCTGGTTGATACGCGGCACCTTTACGCGCTGGCCGGATTGACGGCTGTGCTGGTGGGAGTCATTGCCTCGCTTAGCCGGGGAGCTTATGTCAGTCTGGTGGCGTTTCTGCTGGTGGCGATCGGCGTTCTGCTTTTCTCCCGCAGGGCGGCGGCTTTTGGAGTAGTGTTAACCTTGCTGATTGCTCTGGGGCTGGTGGTATGGACGGAACAGCTGGAATCGTTTACGCAGCGCGCGGGAACGCTGGTAGAAATCGAAGATGCTTCGGCGCCACGACTGACTCACTGGCGTGACACATGGCCGCTGGTCCGGCAGCATTGGCTGTTGGGCAGCGGACTGGGGACATGGAAACTGCTTTATCCGCCATACGAATCGGGGGTTTTTACCAAATGGTTTGAGCACGCCGAAAACCAGTACCTGGAAATCACCTGTGAACTGGGTTTGCCCGGAATATTACTGGTGGGCCTGGGAATTGGTCTGGCGGTGGGGCTGGCGGTTCGACTTCTGGGCCGCCCGGAATCGACGGGGCGGGTTCTTGGGGTGATGTTGTTGAGTGCTGTGGCAGCGCAGGTGGTCATGGCCAGTGTCGATTTCGGCTTGTTTCTGCCCGCCAATTCGGTGACACTCGCGGCGCTGCTGGCCAGCGGATTCGGCTACGAGAACTACACACGCCGCATGAGCCGGCTGGGGCAGAAATCGGCTGGCAATGGTATGGCCGTGCCCCTGCGGTGGGGAATCGTGTTGCTGTTGCTGGCAGCCGGATTCTGGAGTGTGCGTCAAAATTACGCCGTTGATCTGCGCGACATGGCCACACGCGATCTGGCGCGGCTTCACCGTGACACCGATCCCGCCGCACTGGAAAGATCACGTGAGTTGCTGGAGGCCTCGCTGGCGGTTCGCCCTGGCGACGGCTTCGCCCATTTTGAACTGGGTCGATACTGGTCGGCGCGGTATCGGCTGGAAGAGCTGCGCCGTTTGCGAACAGAGCCGGTGGATCCGGTTTTTTTGAAGACGCCGGAAAACGGTTTTCCGGTTGTGGCCAGTGGAACGATGCCGGAAATCGACGAGGACGCGATTTGGACTGCAACCAGTCCGGGGTGGTTGCGCGACAGTTTGATCGAAGACCTGGCCGGAGTTCCCGAAAACGACCGGGCGAAATATGCTCAAGCACAGATGCCCGAAGAGTTGCAAAATGCCCTCGAAGAATTCCGGCTGGCCGACAAGAATTGTCCTTATGTTTCGCGGTTCCGGCTGGAACGGACCCGGCTGGAACTGTTGATGACCGGCGACCAGGAACTGGAGCGGCGGCTGGTCGATGAAACAATTGCGCTGTGCCCGAATGATGCCGAGGCGCTGTTTCAGTGCGGCTTGTTGCTGATTGATTCGCCCTGGCGAGCCGATGGGGCAGAGCTGTGGGGAAGGGTTCTGGAACTGTCGCGCCAATACGATCGCGAAATTGTCGAAGGCAGCAAGCGGGTGCTGACACTGCGGGAGTTTCTGGAAACAGTTCTGCCGGATGATCCGGATTTTCTGGTTTTCGTTTCCAGAAAACACTTTTCCAGTCCGTCCGATCAACTGTTGAAACAGCTGCTGCTGAATCATACTGTGGAGGTCATTGGCCGTTCCGGGGCCACGCCGGCCGCGAAAGAAGCATGGCTGGCAGAGGGCGATTTCATGGCTGGCCGTCTGCAACTGGCCTCCAGCCGATACGCCGCCCTGCTGAAAAACGAGCCTGGACGTGTAGAATGGAGGACAATGTACGCCCAGGCCCTGGCTGGCATGGGAAGTCTTGATTCTGCAATTGAACAACTAATGATATGCCAGCAACATACGCAATCGGACAAGCGGCTTGTGGAGCGCCTGCAACGTCAGTTCCGTCGCCTGCGTGACAGCGGTCATTGACGCGGGTGACAGGGATTTTCCTGCCACTCTTTTACTTGCCATTTTTTGCCCTAAAAACCTGAGGCGCTGCATACAGGACTTGCAACCCGTCAGGACATCAGGAACCGAGTACCCATGAGCCTTTCCGAATCCGGCGGCAACGCCAGTGAACGCAGTGATTTTCTGGACATCGATCTGGCGGGCATGTTGCGCCGCAAGTTCTGGATGCTGCTCTTTTTTCTGTTCGCTGGCGTCGGGCTGGGCGTGCTGGGCTATCTGAAACTGCCCAGGACTTA
>JBGSVU010000783.1:0-1847 GCA_041752775.1 Pirellulaceae bacterium
TCTGGAAAAGAGGCTCGCTCCGAAGCATACAAGGGACACCAATTATGTTGGGGAAGTCTCGCCACGAATCACACGAAGCAAACGAATACAACAACTGGAAAACAGACTCGCTGTGGGTTGATTCTGTTTGATTTGTTGGGAAGTGGAATTGGCTTCCAAAGCCGCATTGGCACATCCAGCAACAATTGCAAGATTGACAACCCAACAGAAAAGTTGGAATGTTTTTTTTGACATCGTTTGAATGGTGCTACACACAGCCTGATTCGACCTGCTCACCATCCGGGCCTGTCCCGCCGGGAGCGTGTCTGACACCTACCATTGTCAGACCAGTTCACCGACTGGCACAAGGGCACAAGGCCGGTCGGGTCTGTTTTTGTGGCGCGGTTGCCCAATCCCATCGGGGTTGTTTCCCCTGGGATGGGATCCTGACTATAATTCGGTCGTGTTTTTGGCCTGATTGTCGCCGGAACCGAAACGTTGAAACCCGTTGTGCAAACCTGGACCCGTCTGACCGACTGCGACGTCATGAAGCAATTTTTCTGTTATCTGGTTGTCCTCACATCGATATTGGCAGGGGCTGCAGGGGCGTCGTTGGCCCAAGTGTCGAAGTCCGAGATTGAAAAGTCCACGGCTAGCGACGCGGCTGGTCAAACTGCGGAATCCCCGCAACAACAGGATGCGGCAGAGCAGGACACCGAAGGCACGCAAGGTATTGTGTCGCAACGGCCGGCATCGGGACCCTTTGTCGAGTTGCCCAATGGCCGCTTCATGGTTCCCTACACGGCCACGATTCCCGGCACGGACGTCAGTTTTGAAATGGTTCCAGTTCCCGGTGGGACTTTTCAGATCGGCAGCCCCGCGGACGAGGAAGACCGCCGCGAGGACGAAGGTCCCCAGGTTGCGGTCCGGATCGCCCCTTTCTGGATGGGGAAATACGAAGTCACATGGGGGGAATACAAACATTTCATGCGTCTGGACCGGGTGTTCAAGAAATTTGACCAGACCCAGGTTCGCCAGATCAACGACACGAACAGAATCGACGCAGTTGCGGCCCCGAGCTCGCTGTACGACCCGTCGTTCACCTTTGAGGCGGGCGAGGAGTCGGACCAGCCCGCGGCGACGGTGACCTGTTTCGCAGCACGCCAGTACACGAAATACGTCAGCCTCCTTTCGGGTGATTTTTACCGGCTGCCGACGGAAACGGAATGGGAATATGCCTGTCGGGCGGGAACCACCACGCGTTTCCATTTTGGTGACGACGCTGACGAACTGGAAAACTACGCCTGGTACTCTGAAAATTCCGACGATGAACGACACGCCGTTGGCCAACTGGAACCCAATCCGTTTGGTTTGTACGACATGCATGGGAACGTGGCAGAGTGGGTGCTGGATGTGTATTCCGAAAAAGGTTACGCAGACCTGTCGGATCAAAAAGACTTGGCCGGTGAGTTTTACCGGCGATCACCCGATGCGGTTCCAGGTGTGCTGCGCGGCGGTTCCTACGAACTGGATGCGGAAGACTGTCGCAGTGCGGCGCGCATGCCGAGCGAAGATGAAGAATGGAAAATCGAAGACCCCAATATTCCGCTCAGTCCCTGGTGGTACACAAACACGCCAGCCACTGGCGTCGGGTTGCGGATCGTGCGACCGCTGAATCCGCCGGCAGACCGGTTGGCCAAAGAAGAATACTGGAAGGCGCCGAATTCCCGTACCGAAGAAATTGTGAGTGACCGTGTGCAATTCGAAGGCCGGGGGACTCTGGGCGTCGTCGATCCGGGTCTGCCGAAGGCGATCGAGACTGCCATCGACGACCAGTAGTTCCTGTAGTGGCAATGTTTCAGAATCGG
>JBGSVU010000784.1:0-7817 GCA_041752775.1 Pirellulaceae bacterium
GCGATGACGTCAACCAGGCAATGATTCATCCTGCGGGAGCGGTGCAGATCCAGGAGTGCGGTTTTCCAACTGGGCGCTGCGCTGGATTGCGTCATAAACCTCTTTGCGATGAACCGGTACTTCTTTCGGGGCTTCTACGCCCAACCGGACTTTGTCACCGCGGATTTCGACCACGACAATGGTCACATCGTCATTGATGACAATGCTCTCGTTTTTCTTTCTTGACAGGACTAACATTTTCCATTCCTTTGCAATACTTGAGCCAACGTGCTTGGGCTCAATTTCCTGGCGAGCTGAATCGTACAGGGGGGTTGACAGCGTTGGCAGGCTCGTTCTCACCTACTTTAACCGCCAAACGGTGATAGTCAATCAATTCAGTTTGATGACACGACGCAAAAACAGTTGAAAAGCGGGAATATCCGGGCTTCGGGATGACGATTGGGTCGAGTTTTTGGCCATAAAACGCCAGTTGGGGGTGTGGCCCGGCGGTCGTTTCCCGCGGCTGGCACCGGCTGAAATGGCGCATTTTCCGCTTTTTTCCCAGTGCTTTTCGCGGGGTTTTGCTGCAGGACAATTGGTCAAAGTGGCATTTTTTTAAAAATATCGACGCACTCCACAAAAAAAAATGGATTTCTCTGATTGCTGTCTGTTTGATACGCATGCCCATTTGGACGATCCGAGGCTGGCAGAACAACTGGAATTCGTGCTCCTGCGGGCCGCCGCCGCCCAAGTCCGGCAGATGATGACCATCGCGACGGATCTGGCGTCCAGCCAGCGCGCTGCAGAATTGGCCGGCCGCTTTCCAGGCCAGATTTATGCCGCCATCGGATTTCAGCCCAACAACTGTGCGGCTCTGACCAACGGCGAATGGGACCAGATGGTGGCTCTGGCATCTTCACCCGGAGTCGTCGCGACCGGAGAAACCGGCCTGGACCGTTACTGGAATGACTGTCCTTTCGACGTCCAGCAACACTGGTTTGACAGACACATTCAATGGTCGGCAGACAGCGGGTTGCCACTGGTGATTCACATGCGCGATTGTGAACAGGACATCGTGGACAGCCTGGAGCAACACAAAACGCTCTGGCCACTCGCCGGGATCATGCACTCTTTCACTGGCACCCTGGAAACGGCGCAGCGCTGTATGGAAGCGGGACTTCACATCAGTTTCGCCGGAATGGTGACGTACAAAAACGCCGCAGACCTGCGCGATGTCGCCCGGCAAATTCCCCTGGACCGACTGCTGGTCGAAACCGATTCACCCTACCTTTCACCGGAACCGGTTCGCAAACACCGGCCCAACGAACCGGCGATGGTGATCCACACGGCGCAATGTATCGCCAACGAACGGGGGATTTCCCTGAACGAACTGGCAAAGGCATCCACGTCCAACGCGCGGAGACTGCTGGGGATCTGATTGGGGAACTGCAGGACTGCAAAGCAGCGGCCCGCAAAGGAGCGGTTCAACGCAGTGCGGCCCGGTTACTCTTCGTTACGGAACCGGCCGGAAAAAATGCGACCGCGTTTGCGGTCCCGACGCAACGGTCAAAGCCACCCCGGATGGTTCGCGCGGCATCATGCAGGCTATGCGATGATGTCATTCAATACATTCCCATGAACATCGGTCAGACGAAAATCGCGACCAGCGTGGTTGTAGGTCAACCGCTCGTGATTCAGTCCCAGCAGCGCCAGAATCGTGGCATGCAAATCGTGTATGGGAACCGGGTTCTCAACAGCTTCGTAGCCATATTCGTCACTCTTGCCGAAACAGTATCCGCCTTTGACCCCGCCGCCGGCCATCCACAGCGAAAAGGCCTTGTTGTTGTGGTCGCGACCGTCCTGGCCCTGGGCATAAGGCGTACGGCCGAACTCGCCAGTGAAAACCACCAGCGTATCCCTGAGCAAACCGCGTTTTTTCAGGTCGGTCAATAAACCCGCGACCGGCCGGTCGATCTCCGAACAACTCCGCTGGAGCGACGCATTCAGGTTGCGGTGGTGGTCCCAGTTGCCATGTGTGACCTCCACGAAACGGACACCGGCCTCGACCATCTTCCGGGCCAGCAGACATTTGCGGCCAAAGTCGTCCGAGTTCCGTTCACCAATTCCGTACATCCGTTTCGTGGCTTCGCTCTCGCTGGTCAGGTCCATCACTTCGGGCATTTCGCTCTGCATGCGGAAAGCCAGTTCGGAGGCTTCGATCGCTCCCTCGACGTCGGGATTGACCTGGTCCCGTTCCAGTTTGTGCCGGTTCAGCCCCTGCACGAAATCCAGTTCGGCGCGCTGGTCGGCCACGGACTGTTTTGACTTCAGGTGGGCAACTTCGGCGGTGTTGATGGGGCGATTGTCATTTCCCAGACGGGTTCCCTGATAAATTGCCGGCAGAAATGAGCTGCCGTAATTGGTGGGTCCGCCGAAGCCGCCTGGCGGGGTAATGCTGACGAAACCTGGAAGATTTTCGTTTTCCGTTCCCAGCCCATACAGGGTCCACGCTCCCAGCGAAGGGCGAATGAACTGGGACGTTCCCGTGTGCAGCCGAACGAGTGCCTGGGGATGAGCCGGCAAATCGGTTTGCATTGAGTTGATCATGCACAGGTCGTCGACCCGCCCAGCCAGTTCCGGAAACAGCTCCGAGATCCACAACCCGCTTTTGCCGCGTTGCGTGAAACTGAATTTTGAACCGAGCAGTTTTGATCCGGGACGCGGCCCCGGTTTTCCGTTATCGGAAACCAGTTTGGGTTTGTAGTCGAACATGTCCAGGTGCGACGGGCCACCACGCATGCAGAGAAAAATCACCCGTTTCGCCTTCGCCGGAAAATGCGGCTGTTTCGCGGCCAGCGGATTGTCCGCTGCCGTTCCGGGCGCCGTGGACGCAGCGAGCGATCCGGCAAGTCCCGAAAAAGCCATCCATCCAAATCCACAGGACGTGTATTTCAGAATGTCGCGACGGGTAAAGAGCGGTGTGATCGTGTTGCAAAGGCTGGTCAGCATGGTGGACGTCCAATTCTGGAAATATTCAGGCCCGAGGGAAACGAAGGTCCGACGTGCGGCAGTTTTCAGTTTTCAGGTTTCAAGTTTCTCAGTCGCTGTATTCTGTCCGGATCCAGCGATGATCAGTCGAGGCTGCGGAATTCTGCGCTGGCGATAATCCCACGGGCCACACTGATCCATCCGGTCATCGGATCCTTGCGATAACGGATCAGAAGTTTTTTGGCGGCACTGATCTCTGCTTTGACGGGCGGGCGGGAAAGAGTCATCCAGTACAGCTCGGTCAACTGGTCGGCCACATCGTCGAGGTCCAGTTTGGGTACCGGTTGAGTCGAGTTTCCGGACGGATTTGCCCCCCTGCGATTCGGGTTGGTCCGGGCGGTTTTTCTCTGGGACGAATAGACTTCTCCGACGATTCTTCTGGCCAGCGATTCGGCCTGTGAAGCCGTGAAATCGCTGTTCAGCATGAACAGGGTTTGTCCCGGGACGTTGGTCGCCTGCCGAGCGCCCTGAACCATCGATCCGTCGGGAAAGTCAAACGCGGCCAGAAACTCCGGTTCTGCATTCCGGGCGGTCGCCATGTAAACCGAACGAAAGGTATCACTGGCCCGGATCACCTTGTCCTCCGATATCGTGGCCCGACGAGGACCGCCGATGGGGCCGTCACCGGCACGACCGATCAGGGATGCTTCCGGACGGGCCAGATCCAGAGTTCCAGCCGCGGTCAAAATCGAATCGCGAATCGCTTCGGCGTCCAGTCGCCTTGGGTTGTGCCGCCACAACAGATCGTTGGCCGGATCAGCCAGAAACTGTTGTTCGCTGTACTGACCCGACAGGCGATAGGTTCGGCTGAGCACAATCTCGCGCACCAGTGCTTTGGTGGACCAGCCGTTTTCGATGTAGCGTCTGGCCAGCCAGTCCAGCAGCCCGGGATGAGTCGGTTCGTTCCCCGAATTGCCAAAGTTGTCAACGCTATCGACAATCCCGGCACCGAACAGCCAGTGCCAGATGCGGTTGACCATGACCCGTGATGTCAGCGGATGAGACACATCGGTCATCCACTCGGCCAGTTCTTTGCGCCCACTGGTTGAGCGGGGGATAGCGGGAGCCTTAATTCCATCGAACAGTTCCGGAATTCCCCGCGGCACCCGTTCGGCGGGTTGGTCAACTTCGCCTCGAATGAACAGCGGGCTGTCGGTGATACTTACAAACCCGCTGTTGCGGCGACCACCAGTCTGACCGCGCTGCGCCCGCTGGCGAAAGGGCTGGGTGCTGGC
This sequence comes from Pirellulaceae bacterium, assembly GCA_041752775.1. GTDB lineage: Bacteria > Planctomycetota > Planctomycetia > Pirellulales > Pirellulaceae > BJ22. The sequence goes on from JBGSVU010000784.1 coordinate 4,263, forward strand.
CACGGTCCGCGGTTTGTCGACGACTCCCATGGCCATCGGCAGTGGCATTCCACCGGAGGTGTAGTTCTTCAGTTCGTTTCGCAATTCGCTGACCTGGGTGGTCACCCGCACGAGACTGAAACTGTCATCGGTGCCACGGCTCCTGTTTCTGGCTCGTTCGGCGACCAGTTCTTTCAGTTCAGCCTCGAGGTCTTCCAGCTGCTTCTGTTTTCGCTCGTAGGCGGCTCTGGTCAGTTTGGGGAGGAAGCTCGAGTTTGTGCCGGCAGGCAGCTCCAGCAGTGACCCGGCATTTCGCCCCCCCACCGCGCCTCCGGTACCGTAGCGGGTATCTGTCGAAAGAAAGATGCCCGCAAACGCCGTATAGTCTTTCTGGGAGACCGGGTCAAACTTGTGGTCATGACAGCGGGCACAGGCCACCGTCAGCCCCATGAATCCCTGAGTCACCGCATCGATCTGCTCATCCGCCAGGTCGACGACAAACTGTTTTGCATTCTGTTCGTTCAGCGATTTTGGGCCGATTGCCAGAAAACCGGTGGCAATCAGTTGCCTCGATTTCTCCGCGTCGTCGCTGGCGGGGAGCAAATCACCAGCGACCTGTTCCCGGATGAACTGGTCGTACGGCATATCGGCGTTGAAAGCGTCGATAATATAGTCCCGGTAGCGCCATGCCTGGGGAAACAGGATATTGACATCCTTGCCGGTAGACTCGGAATACCTGGCGACATCCATCCAGTGTCGGCCCCAGTGTTCGCCGTACTGAGGACTGGCCAGAAGTTCATCGACAACCGCAGCATACAAAGTGTCGCGACCGGATTCCCCAGACGCCGAATTCCATTCCGCCACAAACTTTTTGGCTTTGTCGGGATCCGGTGGCAAACCCGTCAAATCGAATGTGACACGGCGCAACAGGACCAGCGGTTCGGCGTCGGCGACGGGAGGAATCTTTTTGGCTTCGAGCGCGTGAAGTACGAACCGGTCGATTTCCGATTTGGGCCACGCGCTGTCGTTGGGTTGTGGCGGTGCCACGTTCCGGACTGGCTGAAAAGCCCACCACTGCCGGGACTCTTCACCGGCTCCGCTGTCGGGGACATAGGCCGCACCATCGCGGGGATCGGGTGCACCGTCCAAAATCCAATTTTCAAAATCGGAAATGATGCTGGAAGCAAGTTTTCCGCCGGAACGGGGAGGGGGCATTTGAAAGCCCGCGGTTTCATACCGGATCACTTCCATAATCAGGCTGCTGGCCGGCTTTCCAGGTTCCAGAACCGGTCCCGAATCGCCGCCGATCAGCATCCCTTCACGGGTATCCAGCCCCAGCCCTCCCATGAATTTGCCCGATTCTGCCGAGTGGCATTGGTAGCACTTGTCGGCGAGTACCGGACGAATTTTCGTTTCGAAAAACTGGACCCGGTCCGCGGTGGGACTGGCCCTTTCCTGCCCGAGAGCCGATGGAACCCAACCCAGCCCCACCAACAGCACAACCAGCCCGTAAATCCGGTTTCGTTTCAAGAGCACACTCCCTGGGCATGGATTCTGCCACCCGCAATTCCAGATGGCAGAAAAAACAGTAAACCAGCGTTATCCGGTTCCGCAGACGCATCCCGACCCGCTGCAATAACAATGATCGAACCCGACGATTTATTTCTGGTTTCACCGGAAAACAGTGTTCTTTTCTGTTTTCGGCCAGACCGGAACCCGGCCCTGTTTTCGGTGTTGGCGGACAGCAGACCTGATGAGAAGCGTTCGGGCTATTTTGCGAACAGCGCCTCGCGCATGCCAGGCATCGGCGCGCGGGCCGCGCGGTCCCAGTAATTGAAGGTGGCTTTCCAGTCCCAGAGACACCAGCCCATTCCCTGGCGTTCACATTCGCGCCGGACTGTTTCGCAATATCGCGCGCGACTCGGAGCGTCGATTTCCACGAACGCCCCGAACTCGCCAAGCCAGACCGGACGGTTCCAGTAGCGCCCCCAGTCCGCGGCCACTTTCAACTCGGCGGCAATGTAAGCCGCACTGCAGAGATTCTCGTCGCCAGGCGCCCGGTTGTACTGTTCCAGCTGGTCCTTCAGATATTGCGGCAACAGGGCTGGAATCGCAACGGGCATGTCCGGCGGACCCGGGAACTTTACACCGCGGATGTTTTTCGTATCGCCCGCCCAGACGGCTGACTGGTGCGTAAAAAAATGGGGAGTGTAGCTGTGAATACTGACAATCAACCGCTCATCATCTGGCAACCTGAGTTTTCCCAGTTCGTGGATTTGGCTGAAAATCCCGGGTCCCACGACAATCGCGCGTTCGGGATCGATGGCCCGGATCGCCGGAATAACTTCGGCGTAAAATTCATTCATGACCTCGGTGGTTGCCCGGTCGTGCGGTTCGTTTAATATCTCCAGAGCGACATTCGGCGGCCGGTCGCGGAGCATGGAAGCAACCTGTTTCCAGATGCTCAACAGCTTCTGCCGCTGTCGGGACGGATCGTCGTGGAACTGGTCGAAATGATGCACGTTGACGACGGCCCCCAGACCATTTTGTTCAGCGAGGTCCAGCATCGCATCGACCCGCTCGCGCAGGGTATTGCTGATCGTGTATTCGGTAGCGGGGCCAGTGTGATGGTGCCAACCCACGGGGATCCGCACATGATCGAAACCTTCGGCCGCAATCTGCTGGAAATCTTCCGTGCGAATCGTGTTGTCGCCCCAGTCTTCGCCGGGGGGCACTTCCAGGACGTTCGCCAGATTGACTCCGCGACGAAATTGACTGGCCAGTCCAAAGGCCGGTGAATCGGCTGCGGGTCGCCAGGCCGTGTCATCACGAAACCGGCTGGGGACCCGGGCAACACAACGCAACGCAATTTGTTCACCGGACCTGACCGGCAACTCGCAGGAAATCGGCTGGTTATGCCACGCTTCGCCTGGCCGAAATCCGTCCAGTTGGCCCGAAGAAGTCTCTGCCATATCCCACTGGACCATCAACGGCTTCAGGTTCCCTGCTGCATCCGGTTGCCAGGGCCCCAGAAAACTGACCTGAACCGTCGTGTCGACAGAAACGGAGAACCGCAACTCAAACCTGGTCGTGGAAAAATCACGAATGGGAACCGTAGCCCAGCCGGTGCCGCCCGCCCGGGACGGTTCGACCCAGTCCATGCGGTAGACGTTACCGACAGGCGGCGCCATTCGCGGATTCAGAATTTCGCCGGCCTGTGCCACCAGGTCGACCCTGGCGAGATCCGCCGGGATCTCTTGCCCCACGACCCCGGCGACCCCGATGCCCCACCATGCTGCCATGGCGAAACAGGCCGCATGGCAAAACCGAATCATCGGTTTGCAAGTCGATATCAGAATCATGTGGGTCAATCGCCGATCGTCGTGGGATTTCCTTTTTCCAGTTCGTGCCTCACCACACATTCTACCGGGTTGTCGACCGTACGATGGACGTCCTCGTCCGTCGGATTTCCCAGTTTTCGACGGAAGAGGACGTCCATCGTACCCCATTTCCTGATGTCGACAGACCGCTAGTATTCCGTCACGCCCCGGTTTACGGGTAGACGGTAGTGGACGA
>JBGSVU010000785.1:0-1936 GCA_041752775.1 Pirellulaceae bacterium
CACACTGATATCGAGTGTTTCAGCTTTTCCCGTTTCCGAATTGGTCCGCTGGACGGTCATCGTCACGGACTGGTCGGCGAACTCGGTCAGCATTCGGCGCATCTGGGTCACAGGCCGGACGGTATTGCCGTCGATCTCAAACACAGGCAAGCGGATGCCATTGATGGCAATGATGTCATCACCGGGCTGGAACGGAGGGTTGGCGCTGGCGGCCGCGCTTTCAGGGACGATCGAGTCGGGACCGGCACCGATCTTCGCCGCCATTTCTGGCGATATCCCGATCAGTGCCAGGTCGATTTCCGGAATCAGTCGCGGCTGCGGCGTCACCTGAATGGTGCGGGAAGTGGCTGAATCGTAGGGCTGGACCACCATCGACATCGGCTGGCCCGGACCGTTGAGCGCGGTTTCCTGAATCAGATCGGTGAATGGAAAATAACCTTCGTCCGTTCCGTTTCCGTTGACCGAGAGGATGCGGTGTCCCACCATGTTGGATCGCCATGCGGGTCCACCGACCGTGGTTCCCCCGATGGCGGGTGGTGAGTAGCTGACTCCGGACTGGAAGGCAATCGCGGCCATGAAGACCGCCGAGATCAGGTTGAAAACCACGCCGGCTGAGATGATGGCCATTCGCTGGAGCACAGTTTTCGCGCGGAAACTGCGGGGATCTACTGCCGCGCGAACGGCTTCCGGGTCAACGGCTTCGGGCCGTTCGGAATCGCCTTCCAGCGCGTCGTTGGTGTTTTCGATCTGGGACGGGTTGTCTTCCTGGCCAAGCATTTTCACATAGCCCCCGAGCGGAAGGATACCGACACCGTATTCGGTTTCGCCGTACTGGAATTTGACCAGTTTGCGAGGGATTAGCACCCGGTCGCCGATTTTGATATCGAAGGCATCAAAGCCGACATAAAATTTTTCGCATTTCACTCCGCAGGCCTTGGCCACAAGAAAATGGCCCAGTTCGTGAATGAAAATCACCAGCCCGATGCCGAACACGACCTGGATGATCGCCCACCACGACTGGGCGTTCAGCCAGGAAAATTCGGCGGCGGCGATCAGTTGTCCAAAATCCACTGTTCGGTCTCCTTGCGTGCCAGACCGTCGGCCTGCAGCAGTTGTTCGAGGGATGGTTGTTCGGTTGTCTGGTGCTGTGTGAGTATTTCGCGACAGGCGGGCACGATTTCCGTAAACCGCAGTCGTCCGTCGAGAAAGGCAGCGACAGCGACTTCGTTGGCGGCATTCAAAACCGCGCCCGACGTTCCGCCACGCCGGACGACTTCGTAGCCCAGTTCAATCGCCGGAAAACGATTCGCATCGGGAGGCGTCAGGTCCAGCCGGCAGGCAGCCGTCCAGTCCATTCTCCTGGCAGGTCCCGCGACCCGCTCCGGCCAGCAGAGCGCGTACTGGATCGGCAGTCGCATGTCGGGTGGACCCATATGCGCCATCACGGCACCGTCCTGAAATTCTACCAGAGCATGAACCAGGGATTGAGGGTGGACCATCACGGCGATCCGGTCGGCGGGCAACCCGAACAGCCATGCCGCCTCGATGATCTCCAGGGCCTTGTTCATCATGGTGGCGGAATCGACGGAGATTTTCGCGCCCATGTCCCAGGTCGGGTGGTTGGTCGCCTGGGCCGGCGTGGCAGCGTCCATCTGCTCCCGACTCCAGTCGCGAAAGGGCCCACCGCTGGCAGTCAGGACAATCCGTTCGATCTCCTCGTGGCGGCCCGCCATCAGGCACTGAAACACTGCGCTGTGCTCGCTGTCGACCGGCAACAGCCGGGCCCCGCAGCTGGCTGCCAGCGGCACCAGGACACTTCCTGCGACCACCAGCGATTCCTTGTTGGCCAGTGCCACCGTTTTTCCGGCGGCGACGGCGGCGGCCGTGCTGCGCAGGCCCGCACTGCCGACAATCGCTGCCAGCACAATTTCGGTCG
>JBGSVU010000786.1:0-5016 GCA_041752775.1 Pirellulaceae bacterium
ACTGTGGCGTCACCGGGGTATTGGCGAAAACGGGGCGAGAACGGGGCAGCCGGGCCAGAATTCGGGCTGGAAGAAAAAATGGCGGGCAATCCGTCTGCAATCGACTCTCATGAACAGGCAATGTCCTGTTTTTTTTGAGCAATTCAGGCGTTTTAACCCGGGCTGCAGAAAGACATGATCACAATGAACGAACCGTCAACGAACGAAACTGCAGGTTTTACCGACCAGACTCTGGTCCGCCGGATCCGGAATGGTGAAGTCGATGCGGCGACGGGTCTGTATTTGCGGTATGCGAGACGCCTGCAGCGACTGGCCACCTACCAGACTTCTCCCAAACTGGCTGCCAGAGTCAGTTCGGAAGAAATCGTCCAGTCGGTCTTCCGTACGTTTTTCCGGCGGGCTGCCAGCGGGCAGTATGAAGTCGCGGAATCGGACGATTTGTGGAAACTGTTTCTGGTGATCACGCTGAACAAGATCCGCAAGGCGTCGGAATATCATCACGCCCAGAAGCGAAGCATCGACAAGACCGTCTCGTTGCCTGACGGTTTTTTCAGTTCTGATTTGGGTGCGGACAAAAACCAGGAAATCGCCTGTTCCATTCTGGAGATGACGATTGAAGAGATTCTGGCCGGCCTTCCCGCCCGGCACCAGGAGATCATCCGGTTGCGAATTGAAGGGTACAGTTTGCCCGAGATCGCGGAAAAAACCGGGCGCGCCCAGAGGACTTCGGAACGGGTCCTCAAGGCCTTTCGGGAATCTCTGCTGGGAATGATCGGGGATTGAAACTGTGTCGAAAAAATCCGCACCTGGTGCACCGCCCGCCGACCTGGAAGAAATCACCGACCGCTTTGAATCGGAATGGCGGCCTGCGGTTGACGTGGCCGATTATTTGCCTGTGGCGGGTACACCGAACCGGACAGAAATCGCGGTTGAGCTGGTCCGGCTGGACTTGGAATACCGCTGGAAATCGGGTGAACAGCCGGTCGTCGAAGATTATCTGGACAGTCTCCCCGACTGCCATTTTTCGCTGGACGAAAGGGGCGCAATCGCGTTTGAGGAATACCGACTGCGGCACCTGTACGGAGCCCCGGTGTCGCGCGAAGCCATGGCCTCACGGACCGGAGTAGAAGTTGGCAGCTGGCCCCGCTGGACCGATGGGCAGGACGAGGCTGACGCGGGCAGCAGCGTTCCCGCCGCAGTGTCAAACCTGCCGAGGGCGGGGCAGCAGTTTCATGGCTACGAACTGGTGGGATTGCTGGGAGAAGGAGCCTTTGGAAAAGTCTTCCTGGCCCGACAGTCCGATTTGGCCAACCGCTTCGTGGCACTGAAAATCACGGCGGTCTCGGACCACGAGCCACAGACTCTGGCCCGGCTGCAACACACGAACATAGTTCCCATCTACTCGTTGCAGCGCGACAGTGGATTGCAGTCGATTTGCATGCCCTTCCTCGGTCTGGTCACGATTCGCGACCTGTTTGTGCAGGCCGGGGACCGAACGAGTCTGGGCCGGTCCGGGCGGGATGTGATCAGCACGGTCGCTGGCCAGCGCGCCAGTACGGTGTGGGCTTCGACTCTTCCAGCAGGCGAGACGGAGCCGGATGTTGCCGCGTTGCTGGCGCCGGAAACACACTCCCGAATGGCGGCGATCGCGGGTCTGGACTACCAGCAGACACTGTTGTGGATGTTTGAGAAAATTGCGGACGGGCTGGCATTTGCCCATTCGCGGGGAGTTGTCCATGGCGACATGAAACCAGGCAATGTGCTGGTTGGCGATGATGGTCAGCCGCTGATTCTCGATTTTCATCTCGCGACGGGGACAAAAACTTCCGGGCAATCCGGATATGCGGGCGGCACACTCCCCTACATGTCGGTTCGTCATTTGAAAACGCTGATCGGCGATGCGACACTCGACCCCTCCTGCGACATCTTTTCCGTCGGAGTGATGATGTTCGAAGCCCTGACGGGAGAATTTCCCTGGCCTGGCCGGGGAACCAGTGACGATGCCATTCTGCAGATGATTCAGGACCGGAGCGGGCGGCCGCCACGCATCCGCGCGCTGAACCCGCGGGTGGAAGTGGATGTTGCGAGTATGGTCGAGCGCTGTCTGGAGCCCTCTCCGGAGTTCCAGTACCAGTCCGCCGAACAGCTGGGAATCGATATCGCCCGACATTTGTCCAACCGGCCGTTGCAGTTTGCCCCCAACCGTTCGGTGACCGAACGGGCGCGGAAATGGATGCGCCGCCATCCGCGAATTTCTTCGGTCACGGTGATGGGATTTGTGGGAGTGCTCGTGGCGCTGACGGTTGCGGCCCTGATTGGATCGAGAATTGCGGAGGCCAGCCGGATTCAGGCGACCGGAAACAGCCGCCAGTTTGTTCAGGAACTCAATGACGTTCTGGTCGCACTGACGGTACCCAACCTGGACGAAGCGGAGGCCATTCAGAGTCGCAGCCAGGTCCAGTCGCTGCTGGAGGAGCGGGTGGGGCAGCGGACGGCCACGGAATACCAGCAACTGCTGGAGGGATTGCCGGGAGAGACCGCCGGCGCTGAAAGGCAGGCCGTCGCTTACGCGAAGTACTGGATGGCCCGGTCGCTGTACACATCGGCGCGCAGTCAGCCAGAAGCTTCCCGCCCCGCTCTGACCGGGCAGGCTGTGCAACAGCTGGACTTTGCCAGTCAACTGTCCGGAAGTGCATCGCGGGCGATCGTCCGGTTGCAAAGGGACATTGAAGAGTACCGGGGCGATGGGGCTCCAGCCAGGCCCGATCGGCGACTGGCCGGTGACGAAACGGGCGACGCGGCGCCGGGCAGAGAGGATCAGTTGTTGATGATTGCCGAGTTGAGACGTGACGGAGATGACCTTTCCGCCATACAGTCTCTTTCCCGCCTGCTGGCGACCAGTCCCAAAGATTATCAGGCCTGGTTCATGAAAGGCCATTGCCATCTGAATCTGGGGCAGATGGCCCGCGCCGAAGAATGTTACTCGATGTGCATCGCCCTCGACCCTGAGTCGCCCTGGGGATGGTTCCAGCGCGGTTTCACACTGTTGAAACAGCGGCAGTTCGGTCCGGCCAAAGCTGATTTTGACCGTTGCCTCGAAATCGACCCGGACGATACGGCCAGTTATCTGAACCGCGCGCTGGTGCACAGGGGGCTGGGCGATTCAGCTTCGGCTGTCGCGGATCTTTCCAGTGCCATACAGCGGGGTTGCGGCGAAACGCGGGCCTGGTATTTGCGTTATCAGCTGTATCAGTCCATGGGCCAGAAAGAGCTGGCCCAGGCCGATTTCCGTGAGTTTCTGGAACGGACTCCGGTCGATGCGGCCAGCTGGATCTCGCGGGGGATGGCCCAGTTGTCGGTCAACGAACCGGAACGGGCGCTGGCTGATTTCCGGGCCGCGTTGCAGATGGATCCCGGTTCCGCCGTCGTGCTGGAAAATATCGCGGCTGTACAGAGCGAATATCTGAAGGAATTGCCGGCCGCCATAGAAACCATGACCCGGATTGTGGAATCCGATGCTGACAACGCACAGGCGCTGGTGACCCGGGGAGTGTTGCATGCGCGAAACGGCCAGCGGACCGAGGCCCATGCCGATGCGATGGCGGCGCTGAAAGCCAGGCCCAATGCGGATATTCTTTTTCGCAGTGCGGGGGTTTTTTCGCTGACATCGAAACTGGAGGCGGGGGATGCCGGGAAAGCGGTGGACATGCTGCGCAGGGCTGCGTACCGGGATCCTCAACTGGTCCTTTCGCGGGCCAAAGAGGACAGTGACCTTGACCCCCTGCGCGGCCAAAAGGAGTATCTTGAATTGATTGGGGAGCTGGAAAAACTGGCGCGGTAAGCTTGTGCGGGGCAGGCACCGAGGTCCTGTCCGCGGCTCCCACGCACAGACCTTTTGACCTGGAGCGTTGGCGTCAAACACTGATTTTCTGGTAACCCGAAGCGTGAACGAGGACGAGTCAGGGTTTTCCCACGCTAACGCGTCGCGTTACCAGGAGGAGGCAACTTCAGAACTTGCGCGGCGGGTTACGAGGAAATCGCTGCTTCAGAACACACACCTTGCCCCGGCAAAGTCGATAACGATGCCGGAAGACATCAGGAAAAGAACAGAGAAGCACATGATGAGACGGCGAAACACAGAGAGAAAAGGTGGCAATGACTGCGTCTATCAGGCGCTGGAACCCCGGCAGCTGCTCGCTGGAATTACGTTCGACAGTGCGTCCGGACTGGTGTCGGTCGATGGCACCGCCAGTGCCGACTCGGTACGGATTGTCGATGTTTCCACGGAGCAGTTTTCGGTCCTGTTTTTTGGTGTTGCGGCGCAGGCATTCCAGAAAAATCAGGTTCGTGAAATCGTTTTTGTGGCGAGGGCGGGTGATGACTGGTTTCGCAATGAAACATCGGTCCCGTCGCTGGTCTATGGTCAGGAGGGGACAGACCGTCTGGTGGGCGGGGCCGCAAACGACCGGTTGCGCGGTGGGCCTGGCGACGACCAGATTTTGGGTGGTACAGGCGACGACCTGATCCTCGGTGATGACGGGAACGATTTTGCAAGCGGTGAGAATGGCAATGATACGATTGTCGGCGGGGATGGCGACGATACGCTTTACGGCGGTTTTGGCGCAGACCGGATTGAGGGGCAGGACGGGAACGATCTGATTGCAGGCGACGGAGGAAATGATGATCTGCGCGGCGACGCGGAAGACGACCAGATTTTTGGTGGGCCTGGTCATGACAGCATTTCTGGCGGCAGCGGCGACGATTTGGTGTATGGTCAGGATGGCACTGATACGCTGTTGGGTGAATTCGGTGATGACATCATTTACGGGGGAAATCAGAACGACTGGATTTATGGATTTGCCGGCAACGACATGCTCTACGGCGGCAACCAGAACGATCTTGTCAACGGTGGGCCGGACCAGGATCGTCTGTTCGGTCAGTTTGGCAACGACGGGATCAACGGACATACCGGCAACGACATTCTGGTGGGTGGGCCGGATGCGGACTGGTTGACGG
>JBGSVU010000787.1:0-5103 GCA_041752775.1 Pirellulaceae bacterium
CTGCCGCAGTGGCATCGGCACTGGTCGGCGGTGTCCGGCAGTTGCGGGTCAGCAGCCTCTGGCTGGACTGGATGAACATTGACGATGCGAGGCTGAGGACGTTGACTCATGCTGCCCGGCAAGCCGGCTGGGGCGTGCAGGTCAAAGAGAGATTTCCTGTCGGTGTGACGCGCCTGCCCGAATCGTGGGAGAGTTACGAACAGACGTTCAGCCGGAACAGCCGCCGAAAACTCCGTTCGGAGCTCAAATCCCTACAACAGCAAGGTGATGTCAAACTGGAAGTTTTTCAGTCGGTCGCGACCGCGGATTTGCCGAAACTGGTGCGGGCCGCGATGGAAATCGAACTGCGGACCTGGAAGGGTGCCGAGGGAACCGCGATGGCCTGTAACCGCCTGACGGAAAAATACTTTCAGGACTGGGCCCAAATCCTGAACGCGGCAGGGCTGTTGAGGCTGTTCTTTCTGAAACTGGATGGCCAGCGAATCGCGTTTGACCTGGGCGCGGTGGCGCATGGCAACTACGTCGCGCAAAAGGTTTCCTTTTTGCCGGAATACTTCAGAAGCAGTCCCGGGCACGTTCTGAACGGACTCGTGAACCGGCATTTTATCGAAACCGGCGACGCGCATACGGTCGATACGGTCGGACCGATGAACGAAGCCAACCGTCGCTGGAGCAATGACAGCTACCGCTGCGGACGGGTTGTCCTCGCTCCGGGAAGCTGGATCAGCAATACCCCCGGACATTACCTGGTCACGCTTCTGAATGCCAGGTCCGCGCTGCAGGGCTTGGCGCCGGTTGCAAATCCGGAATCCACTACGGAGGAACAATGATGGTTTCGCTACCTGCCACCGATACCATGAGTGCGGCCGTTGCAACCGTTGTGAACGGAGCGCATTCCGCCCGGCCCACCCAGGTGCGCGATGCTGACCTTCCAGCCCTGGAAATGCAGGTTCACTGGGTCAGGGACATCGACGAACTGCAGGCCTGGGTGCCCCGGTGGCACCGTCTGGTTGAAATGGCGGCAGAGACGAATGTGTTTTACGAACCCGAATTCCTGCTGCCGGCCCTGCGCCATTTGCGGGGGAACGGGAATGTAGGCGTGGCGCTCGTCACCGCTCCACCGCGTGTCCATCCGGCGGGTGAACCGGTTCTGTGCGGACTGTTTCCGCTGAAAATCATGCGGCAGTTCAACGGCATGCCGGTGCGGGTGGCGGAATTGTGGCGACACGAACACTGCTTTTTGACGACACCCCTGATTCGGCGTGACGTGATCGGTGAAACCTGGGAGAGTTTCTGGAGTGCGCGAAACGGAGGAATCGGTGGGCGCCGGCTGGACTGGTTCAGCCTGCCGATGACCAGCGGCGAAGGTGCCGTGCATTCGATGTGGTTGGACTGGAGCGAACGCAACCAGATCCGCACGCTCGTTCGGCGACGCTACCGTCGGGCCAGTCTGTCCCGGGCGGGCAGCTTTGAGGAATTCATGAGCGGCCAGGTGCCCCGCAAGACCCGCCAGGAGTCCACCCGGTTGCGCCGCAAGCTCGAAAAAGAGCATGGTGTCACCGTCGTCACCAGCGGCGAAGCGGATGCTGCTGACGCACTGTTGCAGCTGGAACTGTCAGGCTGGAAAGGCCGCGAGGGAACGGCTCTCTCCAACCACCCGCAATCCCGCGAGTTCATCGGTCAGGTCATATCCGCCATGGCAAGTGCGGGCCGGCTGCAAATTCATTCGTTTCAGATCGGGGCACGAACCATCGCCAGCAAAATGAACCTGACCAGTGGTTCGCAGGGTTTCGCTTTCAAAATTGCCTACGACGAAGATTTCGCCCGCTATTCACCCGGCATGTTGCTGGAAGTCGAAAACATTCGCCAGCTGCACGAGACAGGAATGATCCAGTCGATGGATTCCTGTGCCGATCCGGATCATCCGATGATCAACCATTTGTGGTCAGGCCGGCGGGCGATCGAATCGGCGGTTTTTTCCTGTGGTTCCCGTTCGGGTGAATGGCTGCTGGCCCTGCGGCCGTTTGTGCAGAAACTGTCGGGATCCCGGAAAAGAAAACGCCAGGTTCAACCCGAACGCGAGAGGGCCTGCCGCCTCGCAACAGAAACGTTTTCGACCCCAGTCCATACCATTTGATTCCAGTCCATTCCATTTTCTGAAAGTCCGAGGCTCAACATGATAGTGAAACTGCGTGAAACCCAGACGGAAACCTCTGATCTGCTGACCGGCATGGATCTGGAGACTTTTGCCAGCGAGTTCAACCGCCGGCCCTTCATGATCGGGCACCGCTTGAGTGACCATCCGCAATTGCAGCTGGAAAGTCTGGTGGAGTTGTGTCAGCGGCTGCCCCTGGAAAGCGTCGAGTACAATGCCGGGAATCTGCCGGTCACCCAGGACCCCACGCGGACGCCGCGCAATGGCCTGAGTCCGGCGGAGACGATCCAGAGAATTTCCGAAAACAAATCGTGGCTGGTCCTGAAAAACGTCGAGCAGGATCCGCAATTCGGTCGCCTGCTGGATGCCTGCCTGGACGAGATGCAGCTGTACACCGATCCCGTCGCGCCAGGCATGCGGTTGCGTCAGGGGTTTATTTTCATTTCATCGCCGGGCAGTGTCACACCTTATCATATCGATCCGGAAAACAATTTTTTGTTGCAGATTCGCGGTTCGAAACGGGTTCACATGTTTGATCCATATGACCGCGCGGTGTTGCCGGAAGCGACGATTGAAGCCTTTTTCCGGGGGGCGCATCGCAATCTGAAGATGGACGAAGCGCTGATGGACCGCGGTCAGTGGTTCGATTTGTTGCCTGGCTGCGGGCTGCATTTTCCGGTCGTCGCGCCGCACTGGGTCCAGAACGGCCCGGAAGTATCGATCTCGTTCAGCATTACATTCCAGACCGACGATTCGGCCCGCCGCCAGTCGCTGCACCGGATGAACAGCTGGCTGCGACAGCGGGGGCTGACTCCGACCGATGTCGGGACGAGCCGTTTCGTCGATGCCAGCAAATACGCCCTGGTCCGCGCGTGCCGAGCGATCAAAAGGATGATTGGGCAAAAGTAGGGTCCGCTGTGCGGCCAAATCCCTCAGCCCAGGTGTTTCTGCTGGATCGCACCGTGGACCCAAATGAAACACCGACAACGGCAGATCCCGTTGGTGCATAGCCACCGTACCGGCTCCTGCAAAAGTAAGTGCCTATCTCAAAAGTGGTCTGACCCTCTCTGGTTTTCAAAGGGTCCAACCCCTTTGGGGACAGGCAATAAATGGCCGCACCGGCAATCGATGCGAATGTACGAACCGGCGATCTCCTAAACAAAAGCCAACAACCGACCGGGCCGATGTACTAACGCTAGCCGTCGCATCGACACAATCAACGGCGTCATGAGAGCGCCTGCGATTACGCCGACAAGGAATCTCCCAGCAATCATTCGGACGTTGGAAGGTGACATCAGTGTAATTAGGTACGGTCGCTTGCGCCATCGACCCACGTATTCGACTGTAAAAACCTCGGAGCTAGGCCGCCCCTCGAACTGGAACCGCTTCATGCCAATCGGCATGCCAGCTGAAGTGGGGAGGTGCTTCCGCAAGGACGGCACTCACCCGATCTGTCGCTCCGAATTGAATTCACTAGGCCAATTTGATCTGGGAAACGAAATTGTCGAAGTCAAATGGAGATGTCATCGCGTCAGTCATTCTGATCAAGAACGTAAATTCGTGATGGACAATTGCGATGGTTCGAACACGTACCTCTTCGAATGAGTCAGTTAGTGGGTTTTTAAACAACACGGAGGCGGTGTACTCCGCAGCGGGGCAGTTTGAAACGGTAATTTCCTTTGGAAAACTGCTGACACGGAAGGTGTTTAACATGGATCTACACCCTTGCCAGTCCTGTCGGAGCTTCTCAATAGCCATTGGGAATTGCTTCTTTAGCCGACGTGGGCGATCACCGTACATTTGTTTGTGTACCACGTCAATCAACATGTCAACCGGATCGACCTCACTGGGGTGCGATGCCAGGTAAATCTGCACAGTCTTCTTGCTTATACATTCGGAGCTTGGGCTTTGTATCGCAACAAATGGAAGCTCCAGCGAATCCAACAGGCTCTCGTAAGAGGTCTGTAGTTCAGGATTAAGTCCATGGACGTTGTCTTCTATTGTTCCCATTTCTTCAACGGAAACGAACCGCCACGTCTGCGGAATCCTGAACCCTATGCCCAGTCTTCGATTAACGTAAGTCGTGTCATCCGTCAAAACAGCCGAAAGGTTCGCAGCAGGAATACTCGCAAGTATTGCCGCGAACGAGTTCAGGAATTCCCTGCGGCCAATGCCTTTGTTGCTCATCTCAAACGAATTTTGAAAGGGGAGGAATAATCGAGTTTGGCGTCGAGTTGTCGGACCATCGTTGTAGCCTGACGAACCGGCAAGGGTCAAGGATTTTTCGGTTCAACCTGGACCAATCATTTCCCAGCTAACAAAATCGGAGGCGCCGCTTTCGATCAACGGCCCCCGTTTTGGGTTTGACTCTTTTGGCTTTGCGAACTCCTGCTACGGCAGGATCAGTTCTTCCACCACCACCGGTTCCGGGAAACTTGTGTCCCGTTGGCCTTGGGCGAGGGTTGTTCCGGCGAGGGAAGGTCGCCAAAGATTTTTTCCCGCTCGGCCCGGGCCAGTGGCAACGCGCGGTCATTGGAGCAGCTGCGAATGCGGCGACAGCATCCGTGAATCTGACTGAGGCACAATTCCGCCATCACGAAACATCTACGCAACCGAATTCTGTCGCCGCCTCTGCGGCTTTGGTTGTTTTGGCGACTCGTTATCTGCGGGTTCCGCCGTCAACGGCTTCACCCGCAGCTACATGCCGTCGCGGCGTTCGCCGCTATTACGGGTTCGTCCACACTTTTGCCGCATCACATGCATTTTCCCAAAACCGAATCCCTGTCCTTGAACCAAAATTACCAGCCAACAAACTCGAAGTCTCTCGGTCCGGCCCCAAAATCCGTGAGCCCTCTCCCGCGGGGCATGGGTCCGCAGGCGCAGGTCGTGGGTATCCGCGCGCAGATCGTGAGGATGCCCGCGCAGGTCGTGAGGGTGCCCGCGCAGGT
>JBGSVU010000788.1:0-3008 GCA_041752775.1 Pirellulaceae bacterium
GTTGTCGCCTTTCCACACGGTTCGCTTGCGAAATGGTGAGCGCCTCAAAAACTTGCCGCCAGGCGTCATCGCTGCTAGGCTGATTCCGGTGTTGACGGTGTGACCGCATAGGTGTCGCACGGCTATCGGCACCGGATGAGCGGGGCCATCGGCAGCGTCGGGCGGCCAATCCATCCCACTGGGGCATGGAGTCCCCCCTCAGGCCAACAAGTGTGCTCCCTCGGACGCAAAGGTTTCAATACGTACTTTCGCAGGCGAGGATGTGTAAATGTGGGAATGTCCGAAATGCCGCGAGTCAATTGAAGACGGTTTCGACATCTGTTGGAGTTGCGGTACATCCAGAGATGGAACCGGGGATCCGGACTTTGAATCACAAATTGATGCATCTGTTGGCGATGACTTCTCGCAGCCGTCATCGTACATTCCGGATGGCATGATTCTCGCGACCACACGGTCACTGGAATCGCACGGCGTGCAAAAATATCTCGGACTCGTTTTCGGAGAGGCCATTGTCGGCGCGAACGTGTTTCGCGATTTGTTCGCGAGCATCACCGACGTCGTTGGTGGCAGATCTGGGGCATACGAGTCCGCTTTGGCAGACGCTCGCCGAATCGCAATTGGCGAATTGGCACAACGCGCGGGTAAATTGGGGGCAAATGCAGTCCTTGGTATCGACTTTGACTACGAGACAATAAGGGGATCAATGTTGATGGTGACTTGTTCCGGAACGGCAGTTGTGGTCTTCGCTCGCCAAATCGGGACACCAACGCACCAGGGCGACATCACAATTCGGTGAAGGTGGGGTCTGGAAAGGGTTTGATGACAGGCGGTTGGGACTCCCGCCGGAGCAGCCGTGATTTCGCCTGCAGATGAACATCCCGAAACGGCATCGCTTCACATGAAAATCAGGCTGTGGCAATTGTTCGCTTTGAACACCTGGATTTCCGCAATCCTGGGTTCGTTGTTTGCATATGGCCTTCCGATTGTCGGCCGCATCGGCGTTTCGCTGGTTCTGACAGGATTGTTGCTGACAGTCGGTCGACCACTGATGCCGCGACCGCCAAGGCGTACCTGCATCGACAACGAAGCGACACTGGAGAAGTGGAATGATGCCCTGTTTTTTGGTATCCCGGCCCTGTTTGTATTGATTGTCGGGTTTTCGTTGCTTTTCTGGAATTTCATTTTTGGTTGCGCATGCGCTATCATTTTCATGGTGGTGTACCTTAACGTTCTGTTCACCCGATGACCGAATCAGGCTTTCGTTCTAGCCGGATGGTTTGTTGCTGGTGATTTTCTGACGTCGGATCAAGATGAACCAGCGCCAGACCCGATTTGCAGTGGCGAGCAGACGCACGGGAGTTTACTCTCTCCCCCTCACCCCCCAACCCCCTCTCCCCGTGAATTCGGAGCACAAGAGCAAAAGGCAGACGTTTTTGGTCCGAATTCACGGGGAGAGGGGGAGCAATTGTTTCCGGGATGGACTGTGCCACAACCTCCAGGTTTTGCAGGCCTTGCGGAGTCGCGAATTTGCAGGGGCCTGACGGCCCTCGACCAATGCGTCGGTGTAGTGAATCAGGTTCGTACTCGGACCCAGTGCAACGGCACTCGAACCCGCACCCGAAAAGATCGCAACGGCGGAACCAACTTTCGGTCAAGAACGACTCAACGTTTATCGGCTGCCGAATGCAATTGACTGCGCGGCGTTCTCGAATTTGATCGCGAAATCGTCAGACTGTCGGAGGATCGAGTACGAGTACCGCGAAGCTCGGTACGAGTAGGAATGTGAACGTTTTACTCCTGAATCTGCACGAACGATGCGGTGAACGCGCGGCCTGGAAACGGCTCGATGACCGGTCATCAGCTCGCTGTCGCCGCTTTCGCGGCTTTTATACTTTTGGGAGTCCAGTTGCCTGCGGGTTTCGCCGTAACCGGCTTCACCCGCAGCTAATCGCTGCCGCCGCTATCGCGGCTGAGACCCAATCTGGTTCCGCAATTCAGCGATCGGGTTTCGGCGCAACCAATCGCGGCTTTTATATGTTAGGGGGTCCAGTTGCCTGCGGGTTTCGCCGTAACCGGCTTCACCCGCAGCTAATCGCTGCCGCCGCTATCGCGGCTGAAAACCAATCTGGTTCCACAATTCAGCGATCGGGTTTCGACGCAACCAATCGCGGCTGAGAACCAATCTGGCTCCGCAATTCAGCGATCGGGATTCGGCGCAGTCAAACCGTATGAAAACGGCAGGCCTGCCGTTTTCAGCTCACTGGCACCAATTTCTGATGCCAGGCTTTCAGTCCTGCGGCCAAACACCCGACGGCTTTGGACAGGTCTTCGCGATTGAGGACGTAGGCGATGCGAACTTCGTTTTGCCCAAGGCCGGGCGTTGCGTAAAATCCTGCGCCGGGTGCCATCATGACTGTGGCGCCGTTGTGCGAAAACTCTTCCAGCATCCAGCGGCAGAAGTCGTCAGCGTTTTCGACCGGCAGCCGAACCATCGCATAAAAAGCGCCATTGACGCGGGGACAGACGACCCCTTCGATCTGGCCAAGTGCTTCCAACAGCGTGTCGCGCCGCGCAGAATACTCCTCCACCACGCCATCGTAGTAGGACTGGGGCAGGGTATAGACCGCTTCGGCTCCGATCTGGCCATACGTCGGCGGCGACAGTCGCGCCTGGGCCATTTTCAGCAGGGCCTGGTTCAATTCCGTGTTGCGGGAAATCACACAGCCGATCCGCGCCCCGCACGCCGAAAACCTTTTGGAAATCGAATCGACCACAATCGTGTGCTGGTCCATGTCCGCCAGTCCCAGCGTGCTGTGATGCTGCAGCGAATCATAGGTGAACTCGCGATAGACTTCGTCCGCGACCAGATACAGTCCGTGTTTCAGACAGATCGCCCTGAGTTGTTCGAGGGATTCGCGCGGATAGAGGATGCCGGTGGGATTGCCCGGGTTACAGATCAGAATTGCCCGGGTGCGCGGCGTGATTTTCTCCTCAAAGGCCGCGATGTC
>JBGSVU010000789.1:0-1917 GCA_041752775.1 Pirellulaceae bacterium
CGAATCGGCTGGTTGAGTCGATCGAAACCGCCATGCGGTTTGGCAAAGGAAAATTTGTGCTGTGGGCAGATCCCGGTTCGCAGCTGGAGGGGCAGGTACCGGTTGAGATCGACGGTGCCGGGTGGGTGCTGGCCCGTTTCAGCAACCGCCTCGACTGTCGCAACTGTGGACGGCGCATGCGGGCACCCGATCCGGCTGCGCTCAGCAACACCAGTCCGCTGGGGGCCTGTCCGGATTGCGAAGGATTTGGCGAGCGTCCGCATTACAGTATGGACCTGATCGTGCCGGATCCTTCGGTATCGATTCGAGACGGAGCGATTGCCCCCTGGAACGCGCCTTCGTACAGGCATGAGCTGGAAGAGTTGCTGGCGCTGGCCGGCGATTTCGCGATTCCGGTCGATGTCCCCTTTTCCGAACTGGGTCCGCGAGAAACGGGTTTGATCTGGGAAGGAGTGAAAGCAAGGAAATTTGGCGGACTGAACGGATTCTTTCGCTGGCTGGAACGCCGCAAGTACAAAATGCATCACCGCGTTTTCCTGGCCCGCTGGCGCCAGTGGCGGCCCTGTCCGGGATGTGGCGGAACCCGGCTGAACGCGGTCGCACTGGGTTACCGGATCGCCGGAGTCAACCTGGCAGAGCTGCTGGCGATGCCGGTGAGCGGGGCATTCCGTTTCATTGGCGAGTTGCCACTGTCGGCATGGCAACAGACCGTGGCGCGGCCGGTTGTCCAGCAATTGGTCGAGCGACTGGGATTTCTGGAGCGGGCCGGACTGGGCCAGTTGAGTCTGGACCGCACGATGACCACTGTCAGTACGGGCCAGGCACAGCGCGTGTTGCTGGCGTGTTCGCTGGGATCAAATCTGGTCAACATGCTGTATGTGCTGGACGAGCCCTCCGACGGGTTGCATCCGGAGAATGTGTCGCAGATTCTGCCGGCGATCCAGCGGCTGCACCGGATGCCCAACACGGTCGTGATGGTCGATCATTCGGAACAGTTGCTCGCATCGGCCCAGCGGATTGTGGAACTGGGACCGGGTTCGGGTCAGGCGGGTGGAGAACTGGTTTTCGACGGGACGATGGACCAACTGCGATCCGCGCCGACGGCGACGGGGATGCACTTGTCGGGTCGTCGAGGTGGCAGTTTTTCGGAAGAACCACAACGGCGGCGTCAGGGCGTGTTGTTGCTGAAAAATGCCCGCGGCAGAAACCTTCAGGGGATTGACGTTTCGTTTCCCCTGGGGGTCCTGTGTCTGGTGACGGGAGTCAGCGGGGCGGGAAAATCGACACTGGTTCGCGACACGCTGCTGCCGCTGTTGCTCGCCGCGAGAAAAAAGGAAACCGTGGCGGCGCTTCCGGCCGACGGGCTGGAGGGTGGAGGCGAGTTTGACGACATTGAATGGATTGATTCTGCACCGCCGACCCGGACGGCGCGCAGCGTCCCGGCGACTGCGATCGGGGTTTTTGATGAAATCCGGAAACTGTTTGCGGCCACGCCTGATGCCAGGGCCCGCAACCTGACGGCGGGAACATTCAGCTTCAACGTCTCTGGCGGGCGCTGCGAGAAGTGTCAGGGCGAAGGCCGGATGACGATCGACATGCAGTTTCTGGCCGACATCCCGATGACTTGCGACCAGTGTCACGGGCGGCGATTTCAGCCCCGGCCCCTGGAAGTCCAGTACCGGGGGATGAACATTCATGAAGTCCTGCAAATGACCAGTGCCGAAGCATTTGTTTTTTTTCGGGGCCAGCCGAAAATCCAGTCGGGGCTGAAATCGCTCAAGGACGCCGGGCTGGAGTATTTGCGGCTCGGGCAACCCTTGGCGACACTGTCGCGCGGCGAGACGCAGCGGCTGAAACTGGCCGTGCGGCTGGCCAGCAGCGCCCGGCGGCGGACGCTGTTTCTGCTGGACTCGCCAA
>JBGSVU010000790.1:0-2328 GCA_041752775.1 Pirellulaceae bacterium
GCCAACGATTGGGCGGCGCGCGGGATCGTAGCAGATACACTATCGGTATTCATCGGCATTTTTTACCAGGCCAATACATCCGTCAGTGCCGAAAATGTCCGCCAAATCCTGACAACAGGACGGCCCAACCCGATTGAACAAAGGAAATTGATCCCCATGACAGCAAAATACTGCCAGCACGGCATCCAGATGCTTTATCCGGAGAACTGGCAGTTGACGGAAATGGAGACCGAAGACGGCAATCCCGGGCTGTCGCTGGAATCGCCTGACGGAGCACTGATGGTCGTCCAGTTTTTTGAAACGCCCCTGCCGCCGTCGCGGCTGGTTGCGGACATGACGGAGACCATCCGCTCGCAGTATGAAGACATTGAAACAACACCGATCGAACGAAAGATCGGTGATCTTCAGGCCGCGGGTTCGGAAGCGATGTTCTATTGCCTGGATTTTCTGGTGCAGTCACGCATGCTGGTGTTCGATACGGCGACTCACCGCGTGGCGGCGGTTTGTCAGGCCGAATCGAGGCTGTTCGGCAAAATGGAACTGGTATTCGACGCGATTCTGGCCAGTTTGAATCGTCCGGCGGATGTGTGACTGGCGAGGCGGATGTTCCACCGCGAAAAAAATTTTTTGTTTTCGGTGAACCCTGCCGGTTGTCGCGGCGTATCTTGTGCACCTGGTTTTCAAAAGGAAAACCTGAATCGGCATCCGTGAATCCAAGGCACTGCTTCAGCATCTGAAGCCAACCCCCCACAACGGCTCCGCGTTTTTTTCGGTGACAACACTCCAAAATCTTCGCGGTCACACCGGCCCAGCCATTTTTTCACGGAATGAGAGAGACAGACAGAAAAAGCCCGGAAAAGGAGAGAGGGTGATTTCCTGGAAACCCGCTGCCGCCGGCAGCGGGATGCCGGGTGTCACTAATGCTCCGGGCCGTTCGTTGCCCCGGAGCCGTTCGCGCGGCAACTTTTTTTGGTGTTGAAAGCGGCGGCGGGTACCCAGCTGTTTTTTGCGGCTGCCCGCACGCTGTTTTTCCGTTCGCGGCTCCCCCGTTGTCAGGGAATTTCAGCGATCATGATCGTATCGTGAACGCCGGCCAGCAATTCGTTGTCCAGCACGACAACAATCCGGTCGCCTGATTTCAGTCCGCCATGTTCCTGGGCCCAGCGAATGGCGACGCCGGGCAGTTTCTGGATGTTGTCAATTTCGTCCACCTGGACCGGGATGATTCCCCAGTACAGGCTCATTTGCCGGACGGATGCCAGATTGTCGGACAAAAACGTGGTGGGCACGAAATCGCGCTGTTTGCTTTTTACCAGTGCCGCCCGTTCATCGGTGCTGACAATGACAACCATTTGCGCGGCCAGCCGGCGGGCAATTTGCGCGACGCCCAGCATGACCGATTCCACCATTCCCCAGCCCGCGTCACTTTCGCGGCCCTGCATCCGGCTGCTGCGGTGGCGCAGGTTCTGTTCGGTTTCGTACATGATCCGTTTCATCATGCCCACAGAGTCGAGGGGATAGTCGCCAATCGCGGTTTCGCCCGAGAGCATACAGGCATCGGCACCGTCGAGGATGGCGTTGGCCACGTCACTGACTTCGGCCCGCGTGGGCAGTCGCGAGTGATGCATGCTTTCGAGCATTTGGGTGGCGACGATGACGGGTTTTCCGTACTGGGAGCAGGTGCGGATGATTCTTTTCTGGGCGAGGGGCGTTTTTTCGATATCGATTTCGACGCCGAGGTCACCCCGCGCGACCATCACACAATCGGTGGTTTCGACGATCGCTTCGAGATTGTCGAGTGCCTCGCGTTTTTCGATTTTTGCCACGATTTTGCAGGTCCCCTGCTCCTGGCGAATGAGTTGTCGCAGCTCCTGCAATTCGGCAGCGCATCGAACGAAACTGAGGCTGACGAATTCGACGCCGGTCCGCGCGGCCCAGACAGCGTTTTCGCGATCGATAGCGCCGAGCGCGGGAACGCTCAGGTGGGTGGCAGGCAGATTGACGCCCTGGCGGCTGCGGATGGTCCCGCCATCCACCACCCGGCAGGTCAGATGGTCGGGGAACTTGCCGACGACTTCCATGCGCGCCACGCCGTCGGCCAGAACGATCGTGTCGCCGGCCTGGACCTCGTCGATCAGCGCTTCGTAGGTGCAGGTGAATTCGTAGTCGGAGGACGACACATCGCCACGAACAAAACTCACGGGTTGTCCGGCTTCCAGCGGCAAGGGATCGCGCAACAACTGCCCTAGCCGGATTTTGGGACCGGCCAGATCGACGAGGATGCCGACCGGGCGGTGGACGTCGTCGCTGGCCGCGCGGATATCGGCC
>JBGSVU010000791.1:0-8431 GCA_041752775.1 Pirellulaceae bacterium
GCATCCCGGCCATCACAAGGATCGTGGCGGGAACCAGCGGCACGGCCAGCAGGGCGCCGATGCTCCAGCGCCAGCTGACAAAAACGGCCACCAGCGCGATCAGCGTCAAAATTCCGGCCACGCCCGCAGCCGCGACGCCGCGCATCCAGACCAGCGGAGATCCGTTGAAACTCTTTTGAGCGCTGTCCAGCAACTCCACCTGTTCCGTCGTCGGTGAAAAACCATCCTTCTGGTCCAGCCCCATCCACGATTCCAGTTCGGAGATCAAAGGCGCCAGGCTGGGGTAACGCCGCTCGGGCTCTTTTTCAACCATCCTGTTCATGATGGCGTTCAGCCGCGGATCAACCTGGATTCCCAACTCGGCCAGCGGAACCAGGCGTTGCGTCTGGTGTTTCCGGATCACCTCCTGGGCGGTGTTGCCGCTGTACGGCGGCTTGCCGGAGAGCAGTGTGTATAACGTACAGCCCAGAGAATAGATGTCGGCCCGCAAATCGACTGCGGAAGAGTTCCGGGCCTGTTCCGGTGCAATAAAGTGCGCGGTTCCAACGGTCGATCCCACCGCGGTCAGCGCGGCGGACTGGGAACCCGTCCGCGCAAGCGATTCGGACGGATCCGAATCGGGGTCTTCCAGCGATCCGACTTTGACCAGCCCGAGGTCGGCGACCTTGACAGTCCCGTGGGCGTCGAGCATCAGGTTGGCCGGTTTGATGTCGCGGTGGACCATCCCCTGTTCGTGAGCGAAATGCAGTCCGCGGGCTGCCTGCAGGATATAGCCGGCAGCCTGCCGCGGATGGAGCGCTCCTTTCTCTGAAACCAGTTCCGCCAGATTTTTTCCGCGGACCAGCTCCATGCTGAAAAAGTTGGTGCCCGACTCCTGACCCAAATCGTAAATCTGCACGACGTTGTGATGCGTCAGTTGCGCAGCGGCATAGGCCTCACGGAAAAAACGTGACACGGCCTTCGATTTGCCCGCCAGATGCGACTGAATAAGCTTGATCGCGACATTGCGGTTGAGCGACAGTTGCTGGGCAAGGTAGACAACCCCCAGTCCTCCGCGCCCCAGTTCGCTGACCAGCCGGTAGCCACCCAGCCGCGAATTGATCTGGGGTGCGGCCGGTGTGACAGAAAACGAATCGTCACCCGACTGGCCGGCCGGTGAATGCTCGACACGCGTCCCTGGAACCTGACTGGCGTGGCGAGTTGTACCAGAGGTGGGCTGGTCCATCGTTGCGTCCAGCGGACTGGATTGGGTAGCAGTGCCTGCGGGCGGCGGACTCGCGGCGCGGGAAGTACCGGTTGACACAATTTTTTCAGCGGCTGTCTGTCCAGCGTGGTCCATCGTCGCATCGGGGAATTCCTGGTGCAGCGCGACTTTCGAAGGGTGCTCCAGGGTCGTGTCGGGGGCGTCGGGTTGCGCCGCGATGGCTGCAGCCGCCGGCAACGCCGCAACCGGGCCGGTCGCACTCGCCAATGATTTCGCACGTAATTTCTTGACAGATGCTTCGCCCCGGGGCGCGTCAGCCTGAGGCGCATCAGCATGCCGTGCCCTTGCGGCGGGCGTTGCCGGTTTCGCCTCGGGAGATTCGGCGTGAGAAGGAGGGGCAGGCAACCGGCTGGTCTTCGCACCGGCCAACGCAGCGTCGATCACCAGCAGAAAAGTTTCCCGACAGCGGGTACAGGCCGGACGAAACTTTCCGGCTTTGGGTTGTTTCAAATTCAACTTGTGTCCACAAGCGGGGCATTCAAATTCCAGCATGAGAGGCCTGCACGTTGTTCAAAAAGGGGTAAAACACCTGAAAGAAAGCGGTCATTGGGGTTGCCTTTCGATCACATCCAGCAACTCGCCCCAGCTCTGTATCTGCTGGCGGTTGGCCGTCTGACACCGCGCTGCCAGATTTTGCCAGAAAACGTGCGTGGACGAATGAACATCAGCCGGATCGCAAATTTCTGTCAGCAACACACCCGCCAGCCGCCCATAACCTTCCAACTGGCGCCGCTGGCCGGCCCCGGTCAGGTCCAGGATCGACTGAAGCAGGTCGGGCCGGGCAAAACAGTCGGCGATCGCCGGAAAGATTGCGATCCGGTCATCGTGGCAAACTCTGAAAAAATCCGGCCAGCTGCAATCGATGTTGATGCCCCCATCTCGTGCCGCTTCGATCGCATAGGCCAGACGCGACAGGACATCAGTGACCCACGGCAGTCGAACCGCGCCAGCCAGTCGGGTTTCCAGTGACGTCCCGGCCCTGTGCGACACCGTCAGAACAAAACGTCCGCCGCACAGTGCTACTTCGTGAACCGCGAGAAAGGCTGCGTGTCGAAAGGCAACCACTCTCTGTGCCACGTCGGCAAGTACGCTCAGGTCGCATTCCAAATCGACCGGATTCTCGTCCGACAGCGGGGCCGAAAACTCCAGCTCCAGCAGGCCATCGACGAAACCCGACCAGTTCGACGCCAGAACGATCGAATCGTCATCGTCGACGTCACGCGGGCCACTCGGCCTGGCCAGCCATCGCTCACCTGAAGCCAGACGATCCACGATTCGTCTGCCCGGTGGTATCGATGGCGGTGGCAAATCAGGAGCCCGTCCCGCAACAACGGAATGCTGTTCCAGTTCACACAGCTGAAACATGCACAGAATCCGGGACGCGTGCTCCGGAAAACGTTGGATCAGCGAGTCCTGCGCCTGACCATTGCCGGGCTCATAACAGGCACACAACTCGGCATCCAGCAGCTCCAGAATCAGGCCGGGTGCATTCAGCTGCGGCAGTTCCCGCAAATAGTCTTCGGTCCGCATCCGGATGCCGCGAGCCGCTCTGCCCAGCATGTCCCTGCAAGCCAGCTCGACCAGAGTCTCCGCCGGAAAATCAGCCGATTCCAGAGTCTGCAGGAACTCTGCCAGCGATCGTTCGGGCTGGTCCGCCTGGAACTGGAACAATTCCGACATCAGCCCGGAGGTGCCTGCCCCGGCAGCCGACTGTGATGCGACTGGCTTCATCTCCAGTCTCCGCTTTGCCCAAGCTCACGGCGCACATTCAGCATTGCCCGATTCCATTTCATACGGGCTCCATCTGCAGTCATCCGCGTCGCCTGGCCGATTTCCTGCCAGTTGTTCCGGGCCAGGTACATTTCCAGAAACCGTTCGCCCTGTTTTCCCAGCTGGGCGGAAATTTTTTGCCACAGCTCAACGCGCAGGACTTCGCGGCTCGGCGATGGCCCCGGTTCCGTCACCCGCATATCCTCGACTGGCCTATCATCCGTCCGGCGAAAATCACGCCGCTGCCGGGTCAATTCGCGCAGCAGGTCACGCACCTGGTTATCGACGGCCCGACGGACATAGGCCAGCAAGTCGGCCGGTTGCCGCAAGGTGAATCCATTCTGTCCGATCAAGTCCAGCAGGACCGCATTGCAAACATCCATCGATTCGGCCCTGGAGGAAATCCCGAACTGCCGCAGCCGGGTTCGCGCACGACGCCGCAGGTCGTCGCCGAACAATTCCCAGATTTCCGCAATGGCCTGCTGGTCACCCGACCGCATTCTTCGGGCCAGTTGTTCGACGATCACAACCGGCAAACCCGGGCTGGTTCCCGGGGCATGGGCGGTTTGCTGCGGCGACTGGCTGGAGGAAGCAGACGAAGACATTTTGAGGTGCAACATGGCAGTGTTAGGTTGCTCGCCCAACGGTCCTGGAACGGCCCGCTTTGAAAACCGGTTTTGGAGCAACATCCAGTCTATTCTGGTCAGGGAAGGTTCAATATTGGAATCCGCCGGTCAGGACGGCCAAGGTGGCGAATCCGGGACGTTTTTGAACTGAAAAAGCGGATTCCCGACAGTTGGGCGACATCTGCCGAAGGAAACGAACAAAATTTCCAGGAAAAATGAATTCCGTCCGAATGGAAGAAGGCGTTTGGGGTGAGTCGAAGCTCCGGCGTTGCGGGCAGCGTACCTCATGGCCCGGTTATGGGCACTCCGGGAAATACCCGGTCCCGTCCCGCCGGGACGCAGACCGAAGCTCGCCCATGGCCGGAACAGGTATCATAGTAAGCGCAAGCGTTAATGGGTCGATAACAGCTTGTCCATGGTTTAGGGGGTCAGCCCCGTTTTTGAGCGGTACATGGGTGGCCCAATTGTAAGTAACCCGGCCGAAAAACGCGTCAGACCCCGGCGCGTGAACGGCCACAGGGTCAACGAAGGCCCTCCACACGACCTGAAAGTACGGGGAGACAGCATTGAAACAACCGCAACTCTGGTCCATTTTGACAGGCAGTAACCCGGACAGTGCGGCTGCCGCACCCGACCGTTTGTCGTTGTTGAGTCTGGTGGTCGCCAATCTGTTGCCGATTCCCCTGGCGATCCTGTATGGATGGGAGGTGGCCGGCGTGGTGATGCTGTACTGGTGGGAGAATTTGATCGTTGGTTTTTATGGGATTCTGCGCATCGCCATGGCGGGCGGCAATCCGTTTGCTGTTTCCGGAACGCATCCGCTCAACCGGTCAAAACTGGCGGTGATTCCCTTTTTCTGTATTCACTATTTTTTCTTCTGTTTCGTGCACGGCTTTATGCTGATGTCAATTCTGTCGATGAACTCCGCAGCAGGCCAGGCCCCCCGGCTTGGGGTCAACCCGGGATCGAATTGGCCTGGGCCGTTGGCGCTGATTCCTGAGATGGCAGGTTTCTTTCGTTCCGCCTGGCTCGCCATGCCTGCGGCCGCACTGATTTCCGTGTTGCTGCTGTTTGTCAGTCACGGAATTTCTTTCGCCCGGAACTACATCGGCCGGGGAGAGTTTCTCAGGGCGGTTGCACCGCTGGAAATGTTCCGGCCCTACGGGCGAATTGTGTTGCTGCACGTTTGCATTATTTTTGGTGGCTTCGTGACGGTCCTCCTGGGTTCGCCGCTGGGACTGGTCGTCCTGTTCATGATTGGCAAAACAGTGATTGACGCCGCGATCCACTCGCGCTGGCATCGGGGTTTCGCTCAAGGATTCCTCGATACCCATTCCGTGCCCATCGCCGCCAGCGGGTCGCAGGCCGGACCTCCGGGCAAACGCAACCTCTGAAAACATGCGGCCGGCAACGACAACGCCGGCCTGTTGCTTTACAGTCACCTTTTCGTGGCACCACCCGCGAAAGCCCTGTCAGTTTTCGTCCGGCTGATACTCAAGGGCATACAGCCCATCCAGCCCGGTGGCACTGCTGAAGATAATGTCGCGCCCCCGGCCGATCAGAATCATGCGACCGGTTTGGAGGTCATATTTCATGTCGGTGATTCCTTTCATCCCCGAACCAAACGGGACTTCGGTCAGGACCGTGTGACTGGCATCCGGTTTCCACGCAGTCATCCATCCGTCGACGAAATCGGCCACGAAAAAGCCGCCCCGAAATTCAACCGGCCACTGCTGCCCTCGGCAGAAGTCGCCCCCGATGACGGAACTCGCCCGGGAATGATCAATCTCGACCCGCGGCGGTGTGTGCTGAATCTGTTGACCGCCTGGATGGTAAACGTGGGTACCTTCAAAATGAGGCCAGCCAAAATTTTCGCCACCCGTGGAAATGTTCAGTTCCTCACTTTCGAACCGGCCCACGTCGGCGATGTACAAACGACCCGGCCCCGTCGATCCGGCAGTCTTCGGAAAGACCTCGAATCGAAAACCGTTTCTCAAACCTTTGGCCCAGGTCCGCGACTCTACCGATTTGGGATTTCCGTCAAAAAATGGATTGGACGGATACCCCGAACCCGTCAGCGGATTGATCCTGAATATCTTTCCGGCCGGAACATCCGCCTGCTGCGAACGCATCTGCCGCGGATCAAAATCGACATTGCTGGCCGTGTCGCCCCAACTGACAAACAGACTGTTGTCATGTCCAAATTCGATATCACCGACATTGTGAAAAACATCCTGCACGAATCCATTCAGATACGACCATCCAAACAGCACCCTGCGTGACGTGAGCCTGGCGCGGGTCGCATTGCCGGGATCCTGCTGGAATCGTGCCAGCCGGCCAAAAATGCGTGTGCCCTTCTTTGTCGTGTACAAAAGGTAGAAATACCCGTTGGAGGCAAAATTCGGATGCAGGGCAAATCCCGACAGCGCACCTTCATCGGCAAAGGCATGATAAACTTCGTTGCTCAAATCCAGAAACGGCGCCGTTTGCAGCACGCCATTCTCGACCACCCGGATCACGCCCCGCTCTTCAGCGATGAATATCCTTCCGTCAGCAGCCACATCGATCGCAACGGCGTCTTCCAGATCGGCCCCTGGCAACAGCTGCCTCAGTACAAATCCTGCCGGCAATTCTACCCCCGCCGGGATCCGCTCCTGTCGAATCGAGAACGGGTCCGACTCCACAAATCCGAAATCCTGCGCCAGTAACAAATCACCGAAACGCAACACCGATGCGGGTTCGGGCAGGTGCGTCGTTTCCTGGTCCGCACTCTGGTCTTCGCTGGCCAGCAGCGACACTTCGCTGTCCAGCTGAACCAGCGACGATCCAACCCCGGGCAAAATCGTGCTGGCCTGGTAGGGAATCGCCGCGCCGCCAATCGCGACCACGCCCGAACCGGCCCCTGGAAGTGCAGCCAGAAAACCCACCTCGCGATCCCACGAGCCGATTCCCACACCGCTCTCTTCACTGAAAATCGCTGCCTCAAAACCCGACGGGCTGATATTGCGGACCCGTACGATCAGGGTTTCTTCATTCCCGCTGTTCTGGATCGTGGTGAAAACTTTGGGCACGGCCGACATGGGTTTTGAGAAACGAACCGGATGCCAGTCCCCGTTTCCAGTGATGTCAAACGTACCCGTTTCCCACAGCGACCCGTCACCCGTCTGGAAACGGCCACGCTCCAGCAACATCCATCCGGCCGTTTCGTTCAGGTGATAGCGGTTGAGGGGATTCCACTCGTGAAACCTCGCCTCAAATATCCCGTCCTCACCCACGCCGGCGACTTGCACGACTCCAGGTTCGGCGTCATTCAGCGTGGCCGGACCAACAATCGCGACCGGACTGCCGTAACTGTCTCCTGCATCGACCGTGGTCCAGTCGTGCGACAGCACCACGGCTCCGATTTTTCCGGGCAGCGGGCCATTCACCGTCTGACCGTACTGAAAATAGCCGTTGCAATGCAGCCACTCGGATCCATGAAATCCAGGGATGCAACCCCCCCCGGTCCAGGTTCCTGTCGAAAAAACATTCGCCGCTGCCGTGGGATACCATACGTCGTCAACGACAATCCCCCGCACGCGCAGATCATTTTCCACATCATCGTTGAAAAAGCTGACGCGAATGTCACTGGCGTTGACCGTGCCGGGCAACAATATCGGCGATACCACGAACTGCCCGGCGTCGGCATCTCCACCGACATTATCCCACGTCCGTACAACGCTGCCATTGACCCACAGTTGCAGGGACTCATAACCGCTGGATCCGGCGGCTTCCAGTTCTATCACCGTCGCGTCAGCGGGATCGACCGGACTGAATTCGAAATAGCCGTTGCAGTGCAGCCACTCGGAACCATGAAATCCGGGCACGCACCCTTCGGCGGTCCACGTTCCGGTGGAAAAAACGTCCGGAGATTCGGCATGGTAATCAAAGCCGTCCACCACAATCCGGTCAACCCGCACATCGCGCGGGAAATCGTCGTTGGTGAATTCCAGACGAACGCTTTCCGGAATCTCACCGCCGGGCAGTGGCACCTCGAACGATTCGAACACCCCCGCGTCAGCGTCTCCGCCAACATTGTTCCAGGTCGCGACCACGACATTGTCGATCACAACGTCAATCGACTCGGTGCCATCGACGCCGGCGGCGAAAATTTGCAGCGCCGCAACGCCCTCAACAATTCGTCGGCCGATCCCGCGAATTTTTTTCATGCTGTCATTCCAGGATGCAGGTGCAGTGGGCGGCGGGCTGTCTCCGGCGCCAGAATCAGGAACAAAGATCCTAATTCAAACTGGGCAAAATTGCCAGTTTCGGAGTCACAACCGCCCCCGAATGCTCCCGGATCGCCCGGGAGATCGTTCCGTTTCCCGCCACAAAAAGCTGGTTGATGCGGCATTCAACGGTTTGACAGAGCGAATGTGCGATCAACCCGGCGTGGATCGCCGCCGACATGCTGCCGACGCCAATACGGGAATCAAGACAGGCACCAGGAAGCCTATCCCCAAAGGGGTCAGACCCCTGGAAAGGCAGAGGGGATCAGACCCCTTTTGGGATAGCCACTAAATCCTGACCGAAGGCAATTCGCGTTCTTCCGCATCGACGCCGAAATAACCTTACCGTACTACGGACGTGCAACCGTACGATGGACGTCCACGTCCAGGGCTTTCAAGGTGTTTTTTCTTTTGCTTGTTTGAGTATTTTAGCTGTTGAGACGTGGGTTTTGTTGCGCTTGCGTGGTGGCTTGATGATTTTTTTCTTGGGGCCACGTTTGCTC
>JBGSVU010000792.1:0-2102 GCA_041752775.1 Pirellulaceae bacterium
TTGCTGCAAAATGCTGACGCCTGTCAGAGACGACGCATTTTCCTGCTGGCTGAGTTGGCGTACATCGAATTTGCCGACCTGACCATTGCTCAAACACTCCAGCAACATCCCGCAGTGTTCACGTTGCGGACGTTCAGCAAAGCCTGGGGTCTGGCAGGTTTGCGGGTGGGATATCTGACAGCGCCCACGGTTCAACTGGCGGCGATTCTGCGGGCACTGGCGGGGCCGTTTCCGGTCTCCGGACTGTCGCTGGCCCTCGCACGTCAAATGCTGCAATTGCACCGCGAGGAACTGCCCGGGCGCCGTTCGTCCAACAGCCTGATGCGGGAACGACTGGCTGCGCTGTTGCAGGGTTGCTCGGAAGAAGTCATCGCCGGCGACGCGAATTTTGTCCTCGCCCGCTTTGCCAACCCGGCCGGTACCTGGAGCCATTTGGCCGCATGCGGTATAGCCGTGCGCAAATTTGCTGCCGACCACGGATTGGCCCGGTGGTTGCGAATCTCCTGTCCGGCTGGCGCCAGCGAATTGCAGATGCTGGCCGACGCCCTGACGAGTGGCAACGGCAACGGATCCAAATCGACAGCCGGAACTGAATCCGGCAGGAGTTCCTGAATCATGGAGAAAAGAACCGAATGAACGCAGCAAAGAGAGTCGCCGAAATGCACCGGCGCACCAAAGAAACCGACATCCACCTGCGGCTGGATCTGGACGGAACCGGACAGGCGAAGATTTCGACCGGATTGGGTTTTCTCGATCACATGCTGACCGCACTGACGTTGCACTGGGGCGCCGACCTGATGCTGACCTGTTCGGGTGATTTGCGGGTCGATGACCATCACACGGTTGAGGATTGTGGCCTGTCACTGGGACAGGCGCTGCAGCAGGCCATCGGCGACAAATCCGGAATTCGCCGGTTCGGATCGGCCTACGCTCCGCTCGATGAGGCTCTGGCCCGATTGGTGGTCGATTTTTCTGGTCGTCCCTGGGCAGAGATTCACCTGGGATTTCACAGGGAAAAAATTGGCGACGTGGCAACGGAAAACCTGACGCACTTTTTCCAGTCGCTCGGCAGTGCTGCCCGGTGTGCGCTGCACGTCGACTGTTTGCGGGGAACCAACGATCATCACCGCGCCGAAGCGGCCTTCAAATCGCTGGCGCTCGCGCTGCGGGAGGCCTTGCAACAAACGGGAGGCGGCATACCCAGCACGAAGGGCAGCCTGGAATGAACCGCGAAATCTGTATCGTTGACACGGGTGTCGCGAATCTGTGCAGCCTGGAGACTGCCATTCGGCGGGCTGGTTTTCCATCCCGGCGGGTCAGCCGGCCGGACGAAGTCGCTGCGGCCAGCCATCTGGTTTTGCCCGGAGTCGGCCGGTTCGCTGCAGCCATGGAACAGATCGACCGGCTCGGTTTGCGAACCGCGCTGGCCGGGCGGGTGCGCGCCGATCAGCCGACGTTGTGCATTTGTCTTGGGTTGCAGTTGTTGGCGCGGGAGAGCGAAGAGAGCCCGGGAACCAGCGGCCTCGGTTTGATCGATGCCGTTGTCCAGCGATTCCCGCAACACATCGCGGTTCCACAGTTGGGATGGAATACCGTTCGCCCCAACACTGCGGGGTACGTCCTGCCCGGCTCAGGATATTTTGCGAACTCATACCGGATCGTCTCGGTGCCGGATGGGTGGAGTCACGCGACCACGGAGTATGGCGGTCCGTTCGTCAGCAGTATTTGGCGGGGCAATGTCCTCGCCTGCCAGTTTCACCCCGAACTGTCGGGGAGCTGGGGCGAAGAACTGCTCGCGCGGTGGATTCATTTCACGTCCGGACTGACGACCCGGATCATTCCCTGTCTGGACGTCTGTGATGGCCGGGTCGTCAAAGGGATTCAATTTCAGAATCTGCGCGACTCGGGCGATCCGGCTGAACTGTCCGGAATCTACGCGGCCGATGGAGCCGACGAGTTGGCGCTGCTGGATGTTTCGGCCACCCGCGAGGGCCGCCTGGCCATGCTGGAGACGGTTCGCTCCGTTCGCGGCGCGATCAACATCCCGCTGATGGTCGGCGGTGGGGTTACAACGGTTGAGGACGCCGGGCGGCTGCTCGACG
>JBGSVU010000793.1:0-4575 GCA_041752775.1 Pirellulaceae bacterium
GGTTCATTTCAACGGTCAGGTGTTCGTTGCGCAGCGAGTGTTTGTCCAGCATCGCCGGTTCCCTGCGCCAGCGACCGTCGGGTTGCATTCGGTCGCGATCCAGCACAACCAGACTTGATGCTGCCGGATGAACGATGAAGGTGGCGTCGCCATGGCGGATTTCGGCCATGCGGACACCGAACTGTCCTGTTTCGGTCAGGAGGCCGGCTGCGGAGGTGTTGCTGTTCGATGCCTGGGGCGCGGCGGGTTGTTCGGCAGGCCGGTCGACAGCGACGTGTGCGGAGTGATTGAAGGGATGCAGCAGGACTTGGCGGGCACTGCTCTCACCCTGGTTTGCGGATGGAGGGGCTGGAGTGCGGTCGTTCGCGGAGGTCAACTGTGTCCCCCATCGGGTCACGGCGGCAGCGATTTCCCAACGAATCGCAGCGATCGCGGTATCGGCGGAAGCTTTTGCCGAATCGCCGGCGTCCCCGGTCAAGTCCATGTCGGTTTGGAGAGCGAGAGCGTCCAGTCGCACCATGATTTCTCGCCAGTCCGTTGGGGAATCGGTGGCGGTTTGATGATTTCGGCCGCGGGGATTGTGCCATGCGACCAGGCAGGCCGCCCTGCGCAGCGCCAGCAATTCGGGCATTCGGTGCCAGTATCGATGCAGCGTCTGCCACCGTCGCCAGGCGCTGGCGCGGTCCTGAAATGGTGTGGGCGAATCGTAGTCGTCGCCTTCGAGGGCTTCGCCATAGGCATGGGCCTCGTGCGTTCCTGCGGCGGCCGAAAACGTTCTGAAGCGGCCCAGCAGGTTGCCGAACTGCATCGATCGCTCCAGATCGACGAAAAAATCCGAAACGCGCCCCGGCCAGTATCCGAGAATCACGTCGGCGTAGTGCCACGAATCGACCATTTCACCGATTACGATTCCCAGACGCAACAGGCAATCGTCGCGGCTGGCATCAAGTGGCGGTTCTGCCAGCGCGGAGATTGATTCGCCGCCCGCGGATTTCCAGAGGACTTGCGGAGCCGACAGTCTGGGCGCCGGCACCAGGTCAAAGTTCGCGTGAATTGCCAACGCATAATCGTGGGCCAGTGCGAGGGCCGGATCGTCGAACGTCAGTCCGTTTCGGCGGCGGGCATAGACATTGGCTGTCGGGAGGCCGAGCGCCCGGGTTGTCTGGCGACCGTTTCGGATCATCCGGATTGCGGAACTGCAATGCGTTTCCAGTTGGGGGATTTCGGATTGTGACGAAGCGATGATTGCCAACCGGTCTGATTCTGCCGCAGCGGACAGGAGCGGGATCATGGCTGGGTCGGTCTGATGCACCTGTTGCAGATCGTGTCCGGTTGTAAGCAGATTCAGGGAATGTGGTTTGTCCAGTTCGGCCCGCAGTGTTTCCGCGGACACGACGGGTGACGCCAGAACGACACGGTAGAGACTGGCATCGGCAGGATAAAACTGTACGCGTTCTGCGAGCAACAGATCAAAGCACTGTTGCAGGTGGGACCGGATGACGGCGGCCGGGTCGCCGGCAGCCCATGCTTGAGCGGCGGCCACCAGCAATGTTTGCAGGGAATCAGCATCGAGGTTGCCCGCATAGCGAATCTGGCGTGTCATCAGGTGAATCTGCAGCCAGCAGTAACCGAGCGAAAAAAAGTCTCCGACCGGATATTCAGACTCTGCATCCCGGGGTTGCCCGCCAGAACCAGTCGACAGCGGACCGGTCGACAGCGGGCCGGTTTCCATCAAACGTCCCAGCAGTTCGGCGCGGGTTTGGCCGGTGGCGACCGCTGTGCAACGCTGTTGCAGGTTGGCGATTTGCGGGTCGGTCAAGATTTCCCGACAGACCGACGGGATCGTAACGATGGATCCTGCGGGGACTTCTTCCACACGGTCGACGCGCCACATTTGCGGTGTGCACCCGGCCAGGGCAATAATTCGGGGATGCCACAATGCAGTCCAGCAGGAGAGAAAGCTGGCGGCGTGCCGGGCAGACATTGCAACCGGAAAATCTTCCCAGCTGTGTGCATTCCAGAATGTCAACAGGGGGCCGGCAGGCATGGGATCGGGCAATTGGGTCATTCGGCTGGAGGAAGTCGGATTGTCGAGCAGGCTGGTATGGTCGCCTGGCGAACGGGCCAGGGTTCCGGTTGTGACTGTTCAGGCCGGAAAATAACGAAAAAAAGACTTTCCCCAACCGGTCGAAATTTGACAATTCATTGTGACCACAGATAAACTGTTAAGGGGAGAGGGTATCTGCCAGGTCCGTTCTCTGAAAGCCACTTTCAAATTTCCCGCTCGGGATGCCGGTGTTCGGAGTGCCTGTCGTTGGGCACACATCCGCAGCACGGGATCGTTGCGTGTTTGTGGTTGACGAAAAAAATTGCACCAGCACACCAGGTTTGGATAACAGGAGCATCAGGGGTGGCCAGGAAAAACGCTGTTTGGGGAATCGATATCGGCATCTGTTCGATCAAGGCCTTGAGGTGCGTGCCGGGCAGCACGCCGGGCGAGTTGATCGCAGAGCGGTTCGATTTCATTGAATTTCCGAAAATGCTGAATCAGCCGGAAGTCGATGCTGAGGAACAGATCCAGGAGGCGTTGCGGCAGTTTCTCTCCCGCAACGACGTCCTCGGCGACCGGGTCGCGGTCAGTGTGCCGGGCCAGTCGGGTTTGAGCCGGTTTTTTCGCCCGCCGCCGGTGGACCAGAAAACTCTGCCGGACATTGTGAAATACGAAGTCAAACAGCAGATCCCGTTTCCGATCGAGGACGTGATCTGGGACTGGCAAAAACTGGGTGGTGTCGAAGTCGACGGCCGGTTGATCGACGCCGAGGTCGGATTGTTCGCGATGAAACGCGATGGTGTGTTTCGCGCGATGAAGCCTTTCAATGATGCCGGAATCGATGTCGATATAGTGCAGCTGTCACCGCTGGCCGTTTTCAATTACGCCTGCCATGAGATATTCAAGCGCGATGTGACGAAACCCGACGCCACCACGGGGGAGGGCGAAGGGTCCGGCAAATCGGTCGTGGTCATGTCGATCGGTACCGACACCACCGACCTGATTGTGACCAACGGTTCGCGGCTGTGGCTGCGGAATATTCCGGTCGGCGGCAATCATTTTACGAAACAGCTGTCGCGGGAGCTGAAACTGACGCACGCCAAGGCGGAGCAGTTGAAGAAGAATCTCCGCCAGGCCGAAGACCCGCGGCAGTTGTTGCAGGCCATGCGTCCGGTTTTCAATGATCTGGTCAACGAGGTCCAGCGTTCGATCACTTTTTTCCGCTCGCTCGACAAAACGGCCGACATCAGCCAGATGGTGCTGCTGGGGAACACCGCCCAGTTGCCTGGATTGCGACAGTATCTGGGCAGCCAGCTGGAAATCGACATGCTGAAGGTCGACGCGATGCACCGGTTGAGCGGTCCGGGTGTGGTCGACCAGGGGCCATTTCAGGAAAATCTGCTGTCCTTCGCTCCGGCTTACGGATTGTGTCTGCAGGCCGCCAACCAGTCCCGGCTGAAGACCAATTTGTTACCGCGTGAAATTCAGGTGGAACGCATTATCGAAGCGAAGAAGCCGTGGATACTGGCGGCGGTCAGTTTTCTGATGCTGGGTGCAGCCGTTGGTTTGCTGTTCGCCGCGACCCGCTGGTATCGTGTCAGCGAAAACTTTGCGGTGGAGGGAAAAACCTGGGCCCAGGCTGCACAGGCTGTCGATACCCAGTCCTCGACCAGCAAACGGCTGATTCAGACCGACGAGGAACAAAAGGCCAAACTGGCCGGCCTGCTCCGGATTTCTGAAGAACTGACGACGTCTTCAAAAAACAAGGCGCAGTGGATTGAACTCTACTCGGCCATCAAACAGGCACTGCCCGTGGATCCGCGGATCGGTGACCAGCCGGCAGATCCGGAACTGGTTCCTTTTGAGGATCGCAAGCTGTTTTATGTGGACCACATCGAATCCGCCTTTCTGAAAAACATTGGAATTTGGGAAGCGGCCATCCTGCCGTTGTACAACAGTCAGGCAAATGCCAAAATCGAAAAACAGGTGGCCGAGTCCGCGGCGGAAACCACCGAACCGCCCCCGGCGACTGCCACTCCGGCCGTTGTCGATCCGGCGGCGCCGGCCGCCAACGTCACTGCGGCTTCGCTGACTGGCGCGGGGTGGGTGATCGAACTGAGGGCTCATCATTTTCACAACAGTATCGAAAAGCGGCGCAAGAATGACTCCAATTTGCTGTTCGTGCTGAAAACCGCGGTCGAGCACATTCGCAGTGGGACGGTGGTCTATCCAGGCAATCCCGAAGAGGGCGGTGGCGAGTTTACCTACAGTGATATCGGCGTGTTCCTGCCGACTGTGGTTCGCAGCCCCGAGTTGCCAAAAGAGGTCACGATCACCATGGCCGATGAGGAAGCGGCAAATGCGGCACCTGCTTCTTCAGGCGGAAAAGCCGGATCGGGCGGAAAATACAAGGCCGCCCGGACCGACTTTACCCTGCAGTTCGCCTGGCAACCGCGAACTCCATCCGAACGGGTTGCCGCCCGCGCCAAGCGGCTGAAAGCGGAAGAAGCCGCCGCTGCCCAGGC
>JBGSVU010000794.1:0-4134 GCA_041752775.1 Pirellulaceae bacterium
CGCGCTGCGGGCGGATGTGCTGGATCTGGATGTTTCGCTGGTGGATCCGCGATATCAGGCCGCGTTTCGCAATGCGGAAAATTTCTGGGAATCCCGAATTGTCGGGTACAGCGATGCATTGCCAGCGATTCTGAAATCCCAGTTGTCAACACTCCGGATCACGGCGTCCACACCCGGTATTGACGGGGCTGGCGGGATTCTCGGTCAGGCTGCACCCACCACGACAATTTCCTACGGTGGTTTCAATCAGGGCGGGTTTTTCGGAAACCGCATTCCCCAAATCACGATTGCCACCACGGCAACAATGCAGTTTGACATCGACGATTTGGCAGCGCTTCAGGCCTCGGGCAATCTGGAGTCTGTGATCCGCCACG
This sequence comes from Pirellulaceae bacterium, assembly GCA_041752775.1. GTDB lineage: Bacteria > Planctomycetota > Planctomycetia > Pirellulales > Pirellulaceae > BJ22. The sequence goes on from JBGSVU010000794.1 coordinate 375, forward strand.
AAATGGCTCATGCCATGGGATTCGGCAGTCTTTGGGGTGGCAACGAGTTATTGTCAACCCAGTTCAATGGTTTGAACGAATACAATGGAAAATACGGGTTGGCCGCCTATCGCAAGGAAGCCAATCAGCGACTGGCTCCCTTTGTTCCTGTAGAACAGGGCGGTGGCCCCGGAACGGCAGGATCGCACTGGGACGACAACGACTCGTTTTTCAACCAGCGCGCGACGACCGGCAGGATTGAGTTGATGCTGGGAGCAATCGATCCGGACAATGACACCGTGTTCGTCAGCGAAACGACCTGGGCCCAGTTTGCCGATCTGTGGTTCAAGGTGTTGGGCGTCAACAGCGGCAAATTCAACGACTTTGCGGGCAACGGCAACAATGGTGGTACCCGTCCCATCACGCCCTGGACTCCACGGGGGCCCCTGGGTGGAGGAGTCATCGGTGGTCCGATTTTCCTGCGGTCGATTCCCGAGACATCCACATTGGCGTTGCTGGGCCTGGGCTCACTTCTGGTAGCAGTTCGCCGTCGCAGATGATTTGACCGGACGAAGTTTAGTCATAACGGAACGGACCGATGCTTTGCAGAGGTCCGTTTTTCGTTGTCTGCGGATTTCTCGCTGGAAATTTTTGACTAGAGTAAAGTGTTCCTGCCGCTTTCCTTTTCCGGAATTTCAGCGATGTACAGCCGCCGCCAGATTCTCGCCACACTTGCTCCGTTGGGACTTGCGGGCACGGTGCTGGGACGTGCCCTGGCAACCACGCTGGCAGGCAGGTCGGAGATTACCCTGCAGTCCCTGCTGGATGCCGAGTGGATCACGGGCGTCACACTGGACGAAGAGCAACGCGCAGCGATTCTGGAATCCGTCCGCCGCAACACGGCCTCACTCGCATCGCTGCGCGCCGTGCCGCTGGACGAAACGACTCCGATGGCAACCGGATTCACACCCCTCCGCGGGCTGCAGGAAAAACCGTCCTCGCCGGCAACGACAACCGTTCTTCCGGTATCGGGGTGGACTGTTTCAAAACGGCCGGCCGACCACGAACTGGCTTTTCTTCCCGTCACTGAACTGGGAGAACTGCTGCGCAACCGGATGGTCAGCAGTCTGGAGCTGACGCGTCTGTATATCGACCGGCTGAAAAAGTTTGACCCGGTTCTGCATTGCGTTGTCAATCTGACGGAAGAGCTGGCGATGGACCAGGCCGAACGGGCTGACCGTGAGATTGGACTGGGGCGTTATCGTGGGCCGCTGCATGGAATTCCGTGGGGTGCCAAGGACCTGATCTCCGTCTGCGGCTATCCTGCTACCTGGGGCATACCCGATCGCAGGCAAACCGTCGCGCAAACAACGGCGACCATCGCGCAAAAACTGGAACAGGCCGGCGCCGTACTGGTCGCCAAACTCAGCCTGGGTGCACTGGCGATGGGCGACCAGTGGTTCGGCGGGATGACGCGCAATCCCTGGAATCCCGAGCGCGGCTCCTCCGGTTCCAGTGCCGGGTCGGCAGCGGCGACAGTGGCGGGAATGGTCGGATTCGCGGTTGGGACCGAGACATTGGGAAGCATCGTTTCTCCATCCACCCGCTGTGGCACGACTTCGTTGCGTCCCACGTTTGGACGGATCAGCCGGGATGGCTGCATGCCGCTCTCGTGGACTTTTGACAAACTCGGGCCGATGTGCCGCAGTGTGGAAGACTGCGCCCTGGTGTTTGCCGCCATTCACGGCTCGGACGGCCGTGATCCATCGGCCATTGACCGTTCGTTCACGTGGCCGCAGCAGATGGATCTGAAACGGATTCGCGTGGGTATTCCAGAACGAAGTCTGGACGACGATGCCGATGAATCGGTCCGCGTCCTCAAGTCGATGGGCGTTCAGCTTGTCCCCGTCAAATTGCCGGACAGTTATCCAATGCAGTCGCTGCTGAACATAATCGATGTCGAGGCGGCGGCCATGTTTGACACGCTGTTGCGCGAAGGCAAAACAGACGGATGGAACCGGTGGCCGGAGATCTTTCGCGCTGCGTTTTACCTGCCGGCTGTGGACTATGTGCGAATGCAGCGTGTGAGGATGCAGCTGATGCGGGAATTTGAGCAGGCGATTTCCGGCGTGGATTTCCTGATGAATTCGAACGACTTGTTGCACACGAATTTGACCGGCCATCCGTCCGTGATATTGCCGCGGGTGATCGAGTTGTCCAACGGCCGGTTTCGCCCGCGTACCACCGTGCTGACCGGTCAGGCCTACGATGACGACCGCCTGCTGGGGTTTGCCCGGGAATTCGAAAGCCGTGTTGGTGGTGGACTGGAACACCCGCCCATGCAGCGCTGGCTGGATGAAATGAAAGCTGAAAAACCTCCGGCAGCGGACGAATCTTCACCATCGGATTCCCGGGCGTCATCCGGCAACGAAACCAGGCCGGGCGCGGGAACGGAAGCGGCCCAGGCGAAACAGTCCGGCGGCGGTTTGTAACTGGCCGGCGCGACGAGGGTCATCCACCCTGCACCCGCAACTGGTTGCACCTGCCATACCGTCTCGAATGGGAGCCTCGGGAAAGTAAATTACTTTTCCACGCGCGGCGCGGTTTCTTCGGGCAGCGGTTTGGAGGGAATTTCCAGGGGCTGTTCAATCCGCCAGACGGGGAACTCGGCTCCCTGCTGGATTTCTTCGGGAAAATAGTTCCACGAAGCCAGGCCATCCTGGCTTTGCGGCTCCAGCAACCAGACCGCCATCCGGCCGAGGGGCTGGGCCGTTCGGACCACGACCGAGCCTGCCGGAATCCTGCGACTGTCCCGCTCGGAATTGGTTTGCAGGCGGATGGAAGCCGGTCCCTGATATCCGCCGGGCGTGCGCCGAATCGCCTTGACTGAATGCACGTTGACTTCGCAATCCAGAGCCGCGGTCAACACTTCGACCTGAATCCCATGGTTTTGCAGGTTGTCGACAACATTCTGGTGCGCGGCGGGAAAAACATACGCATACGGCAAAACGGTCCGGGCAGTTTCGCGATAGTCGCCCCAGAATTCCACCGGGTAGTCTTGCGGTTCGTCGCCATCTGCCGCATAACCGGGAATCGTCACCGGTTCGGCAAAGGCCGCCATGGCCGCTTCCAGGGGCACATCGAAACGGCCGGGGCTGGTGGCGGCCAGTTCAACCCATTGCTGGTCAATCTTTTCGGTCAAATCGGCGATCGTGGCCGAGTTCTCCGCCGCGTAATCCAGACAGGCTGTCACAAACTGCCCGGAAATTTCGATTCGTTCGCGGTACGGAATGTAACTGTAGGATTCCGACAGAATTCCCAGCCGGCCCCGCAGTCCGAAATATTCCGTGCTGAAACGCGGCTCGTATCCGTAACTCGTCCAGCGCGTCTGGTCGCGATTGAAATTCCCGTAATAAAAGGCGTCTTTACCCTGCGTCTTCAACTGGGCAGTGACTGCCGGAATCATCTGTTCCCGCAGGAATTTCCGCAGCGGAGACGGGCTGGCAGGGTTGTGCGGCACATCGTAGGTCAGCTGGTAGCGGTGCCGCGATCCGTTGGTTGTGTGGCAATCGATGAACACATGCGGGTCCCACTGGTTGGCCAGTCGGACCAGTGACTGGGCTTCGGGTGATTCAAGCTTCATGAAATCCCGGTTCAGGTCGAGGCCCTGCATGTTCTGCCGTTGCCCCATTCCTTTTTCCGGACCGATCTGCCCCCTGCGGTTGCCCACGGCCATCAGATCGTTGGCGTCGGAGTTGTAGTTCGGCACCAGCACCAGCAC
>JBGSVU010000795.1:0-3905 GCA_041752775.1 Pirellulaceae bacterium
TCCCTGCCCGCACGACAACCCGAAAATTTTCAGGAGGAAAAGCAAACCGTGGTGGGGTTGATTTCCAATGCGAGAAGGCAGGTTATTGAATTGAAAAAAAAGGGTCAAGGCGGATTTCCGTTTTGCCGACATTTTTTCTGAAACAGTCTGGAACAGCAGAAAAACAGCCTGTTTTTCGCAATTGATGCACGTGCTTGCACTGCAGTAACCACTGCAGTAACCATTGCGACCTGCCCGTTGCGCCGCATCCGGACGGGGACATCCTGTTCAATCCGGTGTCACCGCCCTGTTGTGGTACCTGCTCCTGCGAGTCACGATCCAGTAAGGAATTCGGATCCACCAGAGTGGTATGCTGTGGATATGACTCACCTGGTCGCCAATTCCCCGGTGAACGACATCGGAAAACATGGCCGACTGATTCAGTGGCTCCACCCGAAGCGTGGTGCGAAACAGGTTCACGGCGGTGAGGTGGTGTTGCCAAAGCTCCATGGCGCTGGATGTCGGGAACGTCTGAAGTTTGACGTTGGGGGCTCCCGGGAAAAAATGCTCATCGCCCCGGTTGGCCGTCTTGATCACAAACTGCGGAAACCGGGTAGTCATATAAATCGTCGACTTGCCGTCCACCTGAAAAAACAGACTGAAGTGGGTCGCTTCGTTCGGCATTACCCAGGCCACTACCGAGGTGATGCCAGGCAGGCCCTTGACTTCGTAGGCGCATTCAGGCTCGACGCCGACGTTTTCCAGCCAGCCCTCCTCGACCAGGCCCTGGTCATGGCTGCGTGCAACAGCGGTGACTGTGGCCGCTTCCGTAGCCGGAACCAGACGGGCCCGCTTTACGGAAAAAAGTATGGCGGCGAGAATCGCTGAAACTGCCATCCAGCAGGCCGCACAGCCAGACAAAAGCAACAACCAGAATATCAGCCCAGGCGGCATCGCTTTACCCGTTCTGCACCCTCAGGCTTTGCTGTCCCCCGCCAACGGGCCACATTGCCCGGCAGCGGAACCGGATTCCGGCCAGACAGCACCCTCTAACGTTTGCCAATCGGAATGAAGTCGCGGCGATTGGGTCCCGTGTAAACCTGGCGCGGACGGCAGATTTTTTTGTTGGCCGAGGCGTGCATCTCTTTCCAGTGTGCAATCCACCCTGGCAGGCGCCCCATTGCAAACAGAACCGTGAACATCTGCACCGGAATGCCCAGAGCGCGATAAATGACTCCGGAATAAAAATCGACATTCGGGTAGAGTTTTCGCTGAATGAAATACTCGTCGTTCAGCGCCACAGCCTCCAGTTTTTGGGCGATCTCGAAAAGCGGATCGTCGAGGTTCATTTTGGCCAGCAGCCGGTCACAGGCTGATTTGATGATTTTCGCCCGGGGGTCAAAGTTTTTGTAGACGCGATGGCCGAATCCCATCAACCGGAATTCACTTTCCTTGTCCTTGGCCATGGCGACATATTTTTCCACGTTTCCGTTGTCCTCCCGGATCCGCTCCAGCATGGCGACGCAGGCCTCGTTGGCGCCACCGTGCAGCGGTCCCCACAGCGCACATATTCCGGCTGCAATCGACGCGAACAGGTTGGCATTGGACGATCCGACCATCCGCACCGTCGATGTGCTGCAATTCTGTTCGTGGTCGGCGTGAACAATCAGCAACATGTTCAGCGCCCGTACGAAATCCTCGTCCTGGGCATACTCCTCACAGGGCACTGCGAACATCATCCGCAAAAAGTTTTCGACATACGTCAACTGGTTGTCGGGATAGATGAACGGCTGGCCAATCGATTTTTTGTGGCTATAGGCCGCGATGGTGGGAATTTTTGCAATCAGCCGATGCGTTGAGATTTCGACATGGGCCGGATCCGCCGGATCGAGTGAGTCCTGATAAAACGTACTCATCGCTCCCACAACGCTCGACAGGCTGGCCATCGGATGTGCATCGCGGGGAAAGCCGTTGTAAAACGCCCGCATGTCTTCATGCAGCATCGTGTGTCGCCGGATCGACTGGCGGAAATGGGCAATCTCGTCAGCATTGGGCAGATTGCCATAAATCAGCAAATAACAGACTTCGACGAAATCGCAGTGCGTCGCCAAATCCTCGATGTCGTAGCCGCGGTAACGCAGGACCCCCTTTTCACCGTCGAGAAAGGTAATGTCGCTGGTCGTCGATCCCGTATTGACGTAGCCCTCGTCCAGCGTGATCAACCCGGTCTGGGCGCGCAGCCGGCTGATATCGACGGCCGATTCGTCTTCGGTACCGGTGATCACTGGCAATTCCAGCTCCTGGCCCTGCCAGTGAAGCGATGCGGTATCGGTCTTGTTGCCCTTGTCAGTTGCCGAACTGCTCATGGATTTGAAATCCGCTGTGGAGGGTGATCTGGAATGGAAACATGCCTGTCCGGCCAGGATCATCTGAACCGGGGAACCGGGCATCAATAGCGTGCTACCAATGTATCGAACGAATCTGCCTGTGAAAAGCAATCCAGCGACGAACGATCCGTTTGGTGAATCTGCCGGTCAGGACAAACCGAATGGTATTTCCGTTTTTCCCCCGCTTTTGCCAGACCCGGCCTGGATTGGGGCCGAAAATTCAAATTCAGTCCGCCACAATCCGGACGCCGGCAGCGGACCCGGCGTCCTGCTCTTCCATCAAAACCACTTGGTAAAAAACAGAATGCCATCCAGAGAACCGGCGATCTGGTCCGCACAACCGGAACAACCAGATTCATGCGCCCACCAGACGTCGCCCGCCTCGCCCCGGCCCCTCGATCCGCCCGCCATTTGATTTCCCTGTTTGCCATCCCGGAATGCCCACGCACTGGCGGCCGGTTCTATGGGAATCTTCAGGAAACTCTGTTCAGTGCAGTGTCGATTCCAGCATCTGGCGGTACTGCGGACTGGCCGGTCGCAGTTGCAGCAGACGCTGCGCGAAGGGTCTCGCTTTTTCGGGCCGTTGGCTCTCGAGATACATGGTGACCAGCCCAACCAGAATCATCTCGTCATTGGGAGCCATCTGTTCGGCAATCAGCAGGTGCCTTTCCAGCCCCTCCTCGTCGCCAGCCAGATAACAGGACATGGCATAGCTGTAATGCAGTGCCTGCGTTCCAGGAATTCCGGCGCTTCGGGCAACCTCTTTTCCCAGCAAAATATGCTCTTCGCTGCGGTACCGGGAGGCTTGCTCCGACAGTCTTTCCATTCTTGCGGTGGTGCGTTCCAGTTCACTCGAATCAACCCGTCCGCCCGCTGCGGCAACCTTCCGGTTCAATTCCTGCACCTCCCTCTCCAACAGCTCCGCCAGTCGGGAACGCGGGCCGACGGCATCGGGTTCCACCAGAATGGCTGTCCGGACCTGGTCGGTCGCACCCGGAATATCTCCATCGGCCAGGGAGATCTCGGCCCGCATCATGTGAGCGGCCGCGCGATCCGACTGGACCTCCAGTGAATGGATGAAATCCAGGCGGGCCTGATTCAGCGCTATTCGACGGTCCGACCCCACCAGGCGGTTGCGCACTTCGTGGGGCAGCGTCAACAGTACACGGACCGCTTCGATCCGCACGCTGCGTGCCGGGTGATCAAGCAGACCGGTCAGTGCGGCAGCCGTTTCGGTCACCGGGGATGGCAGCGACGAAAAATTCTCAACGGCATTCAACTGCCGGGTCAGGAGTGTCGCCAGTTGCCGCGCGGCGGCTGCGACGACCTTTGCGTCGGAATCATCAAGCATGATTTTCAGCGACGAAAAAGCCTTTTCAAAATCCCCAGCGTCTTCTGCCGAATCAAAATGCGCGACTATGGAGGCGCGGTGGATCGCGGGCAATTTCCGGTCGGTCGCCAGCCGCCGCATGGCCTCCAGCGAAAGCCCGTCCTGCGCCGGTGCGGCCGCATCGCGCTGCGTCAGGGTCGCCAGCGGCC
>JBGSVU010000796.1:0-4145 GCA_041752775.1 Pirellulaceae bacterium
ATCGAACACGGTTCGGAGGATTTCGTATTTTCCGCGGTTTTCCAGTTCTTCGGGAAGAATGGTCTCGATCAGATGGTCGGGCAGGTTCCCGCGGCGATCTTCGCTGTTGATGAGAATAATCAGGTTGCGGTTGCGAACCAGAGTGAAACCTTTCAGATTCAGCGCGTGGTTGATCACATCGATGGCTTCCTGGACTGTGTACAGGCGGTCGTCGGTATAGTTGAAAGTTGCTTCCGGCGGCGCCGTGTCCATGTTCAGCGAGTATCCGCCCTGTTCGACAAACCAGCGAATGACTTCTTCAAAGGGAGCGTCCCTGAAAGAAAACTGCAACATCGGTTCGCCCTGGCGTTGCGGAGCCATTGCTTCGGGCGGGTCCTGGGGTTGCTGATTCGGCACCTGAACCTCCGGCAGGTCGGGCTGTTGACCCGCCGCAGGTGAAATCCAGGGCGAAACCGTTCCGCCCACCACGGCGAAAAACAGCAGCAAACCAGCCGTCAGGCAGAGAAGTCTGAAGTTCATTTTTTGGCAAACCATGTTTTCTGGAACAGGGTGTCTGGATTCAGTTGGTCGTGAGTTTGTCATAATTCGGCAATCCGTCCCGATCGTCCAGTTTGAGATCGGTCTATTCAAAAACGGTGAGTTCATCAATTCCGGAGACTGGTTTTTCAGCCCAATCCACCAGACAACAACGGGGAGTAGACGATCAGGATGTCGATTCAGGTCTGTTCAGGGAACGGGGGGTTTGCTATTCCAGAATAGATCAAACCCGAATGATTTTGTGGTTTTGGCCACCGGGAGTCCACGTGAAGTCCACCGCCTCCCATGTCCCGCTCCGTTAAAGGGCTTATAATCCACACAACTGCCGGGCGCCAACTGCTGGATGCCAACGTTCCCAACATCGAGGTTCCCGCGACCGTTTGGGCCAATTTCCGTTCATTTGCGGAAATCAACTGAAATTCGCTGGTCAAAGTGCCACCCGGCTACCATCTTAAACTCCCAAAAGACGCCGAGGTTTCGTACTTTTGACAAAACTGGGTCCAACGATCCTGACAATCGAGTCGACTTGTGACGAAACGGCTGCGGCGATTGTCGATGGAGCTCTGAATGTTTTGGGCAGTTGCGTCGCGTCCCAGCACGACCTTCACAAAGAGTTTCGCGGGGTCGTGCCCGAAATTGCGGCCCGCGCCCATTCCCAGCGAATCCTGCCTGTACTCGAAACAACCCTCCGGCAGTCGCAACTGAAACTGGCCGACCTCGACGCCATCGCCGTGGCGACGACCCCCGGACTGGCCAACAGCCTGCTGGTTGGCCTGGTGGCTGCCAAAACGCTTGCAGTCGTGCTGGACAAGCCGCTGATTGCCATCAACCACATCCATGCACACATTTACGCTTGCCGGTTCGTCGCCCGGCCAGCCCCGCAAATTCCGGCCGCGGTTCAGTCACCGCAGTCCCGGGAAGCAACCCATGTCGCGGCAATGGAACCGGCTGACATCTACCCCTGCGTCGGACTGGTCGTCAGCGGAGGCCACACCCATCTCTACCACTATAGCGGCCCCCTGACTCCACGACTGCTGGGCGGCACGATCGATGATGCCGCGGGCGAAGCCTTTGACAAAGTCGCCGCCATGTTGCAGCTCGGTTTTCCGGGAGGACCGGCGGTATCCCGCGCCGCCGAATCCGGCGACCCGGCGGCCCACAAATTTCCCCGCAGTTATCTGCGTGACGAGCAGATCCGGTTCAGCTTTTCAGGACTGAAAACTGCCGTGCGGTACGCGATCGCGGAACCGGGCAGTGTGGATTTTTCCCAACTGGAGCTTTCGGAAAAACAGGTCGCCGATGTCGCTGCGAGTTTCGAAGCCGCGGTCGTCGAGGTGTTGGTGGCGAAATCCCTGCAGGCAATCCGGCAAACCGGTGTGCGGACACTGTGCGTCGGGGGAGGCGTTGCGGCCAACCGGCGGCTGCGAACGGAATTGACAGCAGCCTGCGACCAACAGGGCGTGCGGCTGGTTATCGCCCCTCCCGGGCTCTGTACCGACAACGCGGTGATGGGCTCAATCGCACGCGAGCATTTTCTGGCTGGCCAGTTCGATTCCCTGGAAATCGATATTCATCCGGGACTGGTTCGTTGATCATAATGCTCCGGTTGGCTCGTGGGAGTCATATTCGCCCCAGGCATCCGAATCGTGAAGCGCAATGAACGGGATTGATTCCAGTCTGCCCCCATTTCCCTGGTGGAAACGGATTTTTGCCGTCGATCTGCGCTCGCTGGCGCTGTTGCGGGTGGCGCTCGGAGTCCTCGTGCTGCTGGATGTCTGGATTCGCTGGCCCCTGGCGCGCAGCATGTACAGCGACGCAGGCTGTTTTCCGCGTTCCCTCGCGACCACCTGGTACGAACAGACAACCCGAGCCCCGGCCCGCGGTCTGATCTGGTCGATTCACTCGCTGTCGGGAAGCGAGGCCTGGGTGGAAACGCTGTTTGTAATCGAAGCAGTTGCCGCGGTTCTGTTGATTCTGGGACTGTTCTCGCGCGTCGCAACCCTTGTTTGCTGGTTCCTCGTCGCGTCGATGCAAACCCGCAATCCGCTGGTTGTCACATCGGGGGACACGCTGCTGAAACTGATGTTGATGTGGAGTGTGTTTTTGCCGCTGGCGCGGACCGGTTCACTGGACAGCTGGCTGTGGCAGCGACTGGCAACACCCCTGCGGTCGATGCAATATGTCTCAATGGCCTCGGCCGGTTTTATTTTGCAGTTTGTGTTGATGTACTTTTTTACAGGCGTGGCCAAATGCAACGACACCTGGTTTTCCGGCCAGGCGATGGAGTTCGTCTGGCGGCTGGACATCTACGCCAACGAGACCGGCAAAAAGCTGCTCGAATACAGCTGGCTGCCGCCGCTGATTTCACATGCGACGCTACTGGCCGAACTGTTTGCTGTCTGGTTGGTGCTGTCCCCGTGGAAGACCGCATGGTTTCGCATGGCGGTACTGGTGATCTACTGGATGTTTCACATCGGCATCGCGGTGTCGATGTCGATCGGCCTGTTTCCCTGGATATGCATGACCGCGTGGCTGGTACTCTTGCCGGGCGGACTGTGGGACCGGATCGGCGTCCCCAACGTGAGCGGAGAAAGCCTCCGGCAAACCGGATGGGGTGTCGGGGCCACATGGCTACGGGCCGGCCACTGGATTGCCGGTGCGGTTTGCGGCGTCTTGATCGTCATTACGCTGCTCTGGAATCTCGCCAATCTGGATGAAGGGAAACGGGCCTGGCTGTTGCCCTACGGACTGGAAAAAATCGGACGGATTGCAACGATGGACCAGCATTTTCAGATGTTTGGCAAACCGCCAAGGGAAAGTCCCTGGTTCGTCTGTCGGGCCGTTTTGTTCGATGACCGCGAAGTGGACCTGTACCGCAAGGGGGAGCCCGTGGATATTGAGCGGTCACGGAACTTTCAGTCGGTCATGCCCGATCTCAACTGGCGCAAACTGCATCGCAACCTGATGGCGGACAAGCTGCGGGATTTTCGCCAGCCGCTGCTCGACTATGCCGTCAGAAACTGGAATGAATCACACCCGCCAGAGCAACAGGTGCGAACCGCAGAACTGACGATGATCAGCGAGCCCACCGGACCGGATTTCAATGGGGTCAACCGGCGAACCGCGATTTGGGGCAACTGGTACGCGCCCGGTTTCGAAGCCGGCTCACGGTTCAACCGGCTTCGCGAACAGATCGAAAAAGGCCACCGGCCCCGGTTCTGATCTTCCGTTCTCACGCCCCCGCGGGAATTCGGGTCGCTACCGGTTCAGTAACGCGAGCCTGGCTGACCAGGTCGCGCACCATCTCGCGATGGTTGCCATACTTTTTGAACAGCTCGATCTGGCGGTCGGCCCAGGAAGGTCCGCGAACCATTTCCCGGATCGATTCCAGGTAATCCGAACAGTCCAGTTCGGCTGCCTTGGGTGCCAGCCGGTCGACCAGCTCGTCGGTGGCCTCGGTCACCGTCCGTGTCTTCAGCGTGTACGAATCGACAAAAACCGCTTCGTGACCGAAGGCGTAAAGTGGGCGGCCGGTTTATCGTGTCGCCGCAAAAACAATTTGCGAAAATTGTCCATCAACGGCACCACATCTTCGCGGCGATCACGAA
>JBGSVU010000797.1:0-2660 GCA_041752775.1 Pirellulaceae bacterium
GTTTTCATCGTGGCAACGGGCAAGTCCCGTCGCCACGATCGATGCTCTGCCCGCGGTTGCGCCGTGTTTTGTCTGTCGGACGATACCGGAAGCTGCTTGTCACCCAATAATGTCATTCTCTGTTTTACCGCCCTCCGGCACCGGGCAGTGAAGGGGCAGGTCGTGAAAAGGCAGGCGACGTGGCATCCATTGCGCCCGGAACCTGGGCCGGTTCCGGTGCAACAGGCGATTCTGCCGGTACTCCAAACATCATCGCAGCCGCCTGCGCAGCAAATGGATCCGAGGACAACACTCGCCAGTTCGCTCGCGAATTGCGTGAGTTGATTTCGTTCGGCCAACCCAGATCGTCGGCTTCGGCTTTCAAAACCTGCAAGCGCAAATCGACCATCGCCGACTTGGCCATTTTTCGTTTCTGCAACTGATCCCGCATTTTGGCCAGTTCCGTTTCCAGGTGGTCCAGATGTTTTTCGTAACTCTCCAGACGGGCGTCGTAGTCGGTTTCCAGCGATTTTCGCAGCTCCAACTCAGCCGCCTGCCGCGCGGCATCGTCTTTGGCTTCTTTTAACGCCGCGACTGCCGCCGCAACCGGATCATCATTGCGGACTGTCGCCAGTGCCCGTGCCGGAAACCCGCCAGCAGCAGGCTGGACCTCAAACTGGGCAAACAGCTGCCCCGCCAACAGTCCGGCCGAGAAAAAACCTGCCAGAACGATCAACTTTGCTTTCATGATCTCTCTCCCAAAAAAGTGAAACAGACAAACCGGAATTCGCAACAGCGCATCCCCTTTTCAACGAAAATCTTCCGAACCAAACTCTCTCTGCAGTTTTTCCAGCTGGTGATTCAGGGCCTCGTTAGCTGGCCATTCACCACCGCCGTCCAGCAGCTCTCCCAGTTCCCGAATCTGGGCACCGGTTTCCGACAGCCGCTGGTCAAACTCAACTGCGTCGTCCAGCCCATAGCGGTCTGCGATCGATCTCCACGTCTCCGCAATGGGTGCCGGCGTCGCGTCCCTGGACGAACGGTGGCTTTCTTCGGGGCGCGACGGCACCCCTGGCCAAAGCCGACCTGTTCCCACCAGCGCTGCGATCGCGGACAGACTGACCACCAGCAATGTCGCAGCGGCCCACTTCATCCGGCGCATCCGCCCCACGGACGACAGGTAACCAGTCGCTGGCATCGGAACCGTGGTGGGCTGGTTCCAGTGCGCGAGACAGCCGCTCAGCAGCGTCTCCAGTTCGGCCGCCGACTGAAAACGGTCGGCAGGTTTTTTTTCCAGCAGACGTTCGATCACATTGGACAGCGTCTGCGAGATCTGTTCATTGAAGTGGCGAACCGGTTGGGGCTGTTCGTGGCCAATCTTGTGCAAAACTCCCATTGGCGAATCCGCCCGAAACGGCAGCCGCCCCGTTGCCAGAAAATAAAGCAGGCTTCCCAGGCTGAACAAATCACTCCTCGCGTCGCAATTCTCGCCGCGACTCTGTTCCGGAGACATGTAGTTGAGGGTTCCCGCCAACCACCCCGTCCGCGTCATCGATTCGTCCGTTTCACAGCGGGCCAACCCGAAATCTGTAATCACCACCCGGTTGACCTGGTTGTCCACGAGGATGTTCCCGGGCTTGATGTCGCGATGGACCAGCCCCTGCGAGTGGGCTGCTGCCAGCCCGGAGGCGATCTGCATTCCAATCCGGAAGATTTCGGTTTCCGGCAGCGGACCCTGGTCGTCGACCAGCGACTGAAGGGATGGCCCGGCCACATAGGGCATCACAAACCAGGGGACGCCGGCCGTTTCGTCGATTCCATGGATTGCGATCACACTGGGATGCAGGATGGCCGCGGCCGCCCGCGCTTCGCGGGCAAATCTCTGTTTGGCCGTTCCGTTCCGCGCCCAGCGTGGCAGAACCATTTTGATCGCCACGGGCCGGTGCAGTTCCTGGTCAAAGCCCCGCAAAACGACTCCCATCCCGCCGCATCCGATCACGCTTTCGATGTCATACCGCCCCAGCCGACCCATCATTTCCGGATGGCGGGGCGAATCCAGCAGCGAATCGAGCGCCTGGCGAACCGCCTGCATTTCGAATTCGTCGCCCTCGTCGCGTCGGACAGTCGGTTCGCCGAACCGTTTCCCTAAATACGAACCGGTGTGGTCCGCGGCCGACAAATCCGGACCCGGTTCCAGCAGGCTGGATGACATCGCGGAACGCCATTCGGGATCGGCGGCCGTCCGCAGGACCCGCTCCTGACATTCCGGACAGACAGACAAATGTGTTTCAATACGGCTCTGAGGCCACTCCGTTTCCTGTTCCGAAACAATCATCTGCAAATCGGCGGCGGAAAGATGTTCGGAAAACCCGGTGTTCGGCGTTTGCGGTTTCATGATTCACTCCCGGTTTCTGCCAAACGAATCTGAACAGCCATCCGCAGTTTCGCGAGGATTCGCGACCTGGCGATATACACGGCTCCACTGCTCATGCCTGTCTCTGTTGCGACCTCGGCGACCGGGCGCTGCCGGATTTCAGTTTCCCAAAAAGCCTGCCAGGTTTTCGGCTGGACCTGCTGTCGGACCTCACCGGCCACGACGCGAAAAATCTGACGCTGGAACTCGGCGCGGAACTCGGCGGTTTCATCCGAAGCGGGGCTGGCCAGTTCCGACCATTCGGACT
>JBGSVU010000798.1:0-6974 GCA_041752775.1 Pirellulaceae bacterium
GTCGCCGCAATAGTTTCAATACCAGTCGGACCACCGCCGCAAACACGAATCAGTGTTTCCAGATAACGCCGGTCCTGCCGGTCCAGCCCGAGGTTGTCGATCTGGGCCATTTTCAGGGCAGCATGGGCGACGTCCATCGTAATCCGTCCGTCGGCACGACTTTGCGCGTAATCCCGCACCCAGCGCAAACGGTTGTTGGCGATTCGCGGTGTACTCCGGCTGCGGCGGGCGATTTCCGTCGCCGCGTCCTGGTCGATGGAAATCGACAGTTTTTTGGCGTTGCGCGTGACGATTTCGGTGATCTCGGGCAAAGTGTAAAAATCCAGATGCTCACGCAACTGAAAGCGGTCGCGCAGGGGCCCCGACAACATCCCGGCCCGCGTTGTCGCGCCGATCATCGTAAACTGCTTCAGCCGGAAGTTGTGGGTCCGGGCGTTGATCCCTTCACCCAGAATCAGGTCGATCCGGAAATCCTCCATCGCCGTGTAAAGGTATTCTTCCACCGCCTTGGGGATCCGGTGAATTTCGTCGATGAACAAAACCTGTTTGTCCTGCAAATTGGTCAAATTGGGAATCAGGTCCTTGGGCGCCCGCAGCGACGGCCCGCTGAGAAAATCGATGGCGACTCCCAGTTCCCGCGGAATACAGTGTGCGAAAGTGGTTTTTCCCAAACCAGGCGGGCCATCAAACAGAATGTGCCCCAGCGTTTCCCCCCGCTGTTTGGCCGCGTCGATGGCGATCCCCAGCCGCTCGATCACGTCGCGCTGGCCCACCATCTGGCTGAACAATCCCGGCCGCAACTGGGGATCGTCGTCTTCCGGTTCGGGCGTATTGGAAATCAGTTTTTCTCGGGCCATGGATTTGGCGATTTTCTGGCGGGTCGTGGGCTGGCGGGCTGCGCGAAGCCGATGCTGCGGAATACAATGAGTTCAGGCCCGTAAAAGCGGGTTCCGAATCATATCAGTTTGAAGACTTTTTTGGCAGCAGGTTTTTAACAGCCGCCATCTCCCCGCACCACGTGCAACCGCAATGCCTCGCCGAAAATCCAGCAAGCACCTGATCCCGCCCTGGATCGAATCGGCGACCGAACCGGTGATCCTGCTCGATGCGGCCGGTGCCGTCGCAATGATCAATGACGCCGGCAACCAATGGCTGGGGGTGGAACCGGAAACCCCGGTCGGTCGAGTGCCACATC
The DNA here is from genome assembly GCA_041752775.1 of Pirellulaceae bacterium. Classification (GTDB taxonomy): domain Bacteria; phylum Planctomycetota; class Planctomycetia; order Pirellulales; family Pirellulaceae; genus BJ22. The sequence continues at coordinate 1,196 of JBGSVU010000798.1, forward strand.
CCGGCAACCTCTCCGCCGCTGACGAAACCGACCGCAGGCTGGCTGGAATTGCCGTCGATGTCTCACTGCACCAGACGCAGCGCCAAACCGTTTTTGCCACAGGCTCCGACGGAACCATCGACCAGCGCAACGCCGAAATCATCCCGTTGCAGGACGAAAAATCGGCGCTCGCCTGGACCCTGATCATCGTGCGGCCGCCCGCCAGCACAGCACAACACTCAACTGACCGTCCCGGCCAGGATGACATGCGGCCCGACCAACTGCGAGCCGAAATCGCCCGGCATCTGGTGCATTCCAGATCATCCACTCCCGTCCACTCCGTTCTCGGCACAAGTCCCCTGGCCGACGCCCTCCGCGGACAGCTTATTGCAGCCGAGTCTGCAACCAGCCATTTGATGATATGCGGGCCCGTCGGCAGCGAACGGGAATTGATGGGAACGGCAATACACGCCAGCCGTTACCGCAATTCCAGAATTCCTCCACCTCTGACCCCCGTCCAGTGCAAATTCGCCGACCAGGCGTTTATTCAGGACGTGGTGCGGCAGTCGCTGTCCGCCCGAAAAAATTTCGACCCGCCAGTCGTCTGTCTGTTGCTGGTCGACGCCGACCAGCTGGAGAGTGGGGCCCAGGCCGAACTGGGTGGCTTCCTGAAAATCAATCCGGATTTTTTCAGCCTGACCGCGACGGGTGGCGATTCCCCTGGCAAAATCACAGGGGCTGTTTCCCCGGCACTTTCCTCCGCTTTTGATCCCTTTCTCGCCAGCCGTCTGACCGCTCAAACCATTGTGTTGCCGGCCCTGCGCCACCGTCGCGCCGATCTCGGCCGAATGGTCACTGCCATCGTCGATGCGGAATGTCGCGTGGCCCAGAGGGAAAAAATGCGAATCAGCTCCGCAGCCCTCGAAATGCTGGCGGAATATCACTGGCCCGGCGACATGGCCGAATTGCGAACCGTCCTGGCCAGCATGATTGCCGGCTGCCATGCCGCCGAACTGGAAACCACACAGATCCCGCAACCGGTCCGGATGGCCGTGATGGCCCAGCGGGGATCACGCTTGCCGGTAGAAAAAATCAAACTGGATGATTTCCTTGGCGATGTCGAGCGGGAGTTGATCCAGCGGGCCCTGGCACAAACCCGATTCAATCGGGCCTCTGCCGCACGCCTGCTGGGCGTGAACCGGGCCCGCCTGCTGAGACGCTGCGACGTGCTCGGCATTGCACTGCCCACCGAGCAGCCCGAATTTGAGCCGATCGATTTCGAGGAGACCACCGAATGAGTCGCGACGAACCGGTGCCAGATTTCGACTTCTGGGCTGTCCGTAAACGAAACAGAATCCAGGCGCGAACGTCCGGCACAGGACCTGATTCCGAATCAGGCCGGCCGCCAGTTTCAGCCCGACAGGTGTTTTTCGATCCTGTTGTGCAACGGATGGTGGTGCTGGATCCGGGCGGCAGGTGGACGGGAGCCCTTCGCAACAACCTGCTTCCCCAAGACCGCCGCGCCGTGATTCCGGCTCTCAACTGGGAAGGAGCAGCAGCCATCGCCCACAGCATGGAACAAACTCTGATTCTGAGTTGCCTGGAATGGGGTGAGATTCCGGCGCGGCCCGCCGGCAAACAGATTGCGGCCCTGGTTCGCAAAATCGCGGAACAGAATTTCCCGGGAAACACACTGCTCGTGTCGGTGATTGATGCCCGAATGCGCGAATGGCGACTGGTTCTCCTGGAAGCCGGCTTTTGCCGGGTCTTTACCAGCCTGACACAGCTGGACAGCGTCATCGGGTTGGCACGCCGATTTTTTTCCGGTCAGATAAGGACCGACACTGATTTCCGGAAACGCCTGGCGATGTCCATGCCCTGGCCGGCTCATGCAAATTCTGATTCGTTCGACAAAAACAATCCAGAAACCGATTCTTCACAAGACTGATCCCGAAAACCAGACAATGAACCTGCCCGAACTGCGAAAAAAAATCCTCGCTTTGCGCGATCCCGATTCCGGCCGCACGCTGGAGAAAACAGGCCAGCTGAAAGAACTCCGAATCGACGGAACGACGGCCCACCTCACGGTCGAATTGTCCAGTTTTGCCGCCCCGCTGAAAAAAGACTTTGCCGAATCGGTTGAACAAACCGCGCGTTCCGTGGAGGGCATTGATTCCGCCCAAATCCAGGTCCCCATCGTTGAGCAGACGGTTGCCGAATCCGGCAAGATCGGGTTGCGAGCCAAGGCCGTCATCGCCGTCGGCTCGGGCAAGGGCGGTGTCGGCAAGAGTACCGTGGCCCTGATGCTGGCACTGGCTCTCAAACGGGCCGGATGTCGAACCGGATTGCTGGATGCCGACGTGTATGGCCCCAGCCTGCCTCAGATGACTGGCGTGCGGGGACAACTGGCCAAAACCGGCGACAAGATCGCTCCCCATACGCTCGACGGCATGCCTCTGATGTCGATTGGATTCATGGTGCCCCCCGACCAGGCGGTGATTTGGCGCGGTCCCATGCTGCATTCGGCGGTCACCACCTTTGTGCGAGACGTGGCGTGGGGCTCACTGGACTATCTGATCGTCGATATGCCACCCGGAACGGGCGACGTGGCCCTGACGCTTTCGCAGTTGCTGCCTGTCACGGGGGCCGTTGTGGTTTGTACGCCGCAGGAAGTCGCCCTGATCGACGCCGTCAAGGCTGTGGGAATGTTTCGCCAGGTCAAAATTCCTCTCGCGGGCATCGTCGAAAACATGAGCGGGTTCGTCTGTCCCGGTTGCAGCACGCAATACGACATTTTTGGAAAAGGCGGAGCCCGGGATTACGCCGAAGAAGCGTCGATTCCGTTTCTGGGCGAAATCCCGATCAACCTGCAGCTGCGCATCCGGGGGGATGCGGGCGATCCGAACGCCAATTTCGAAGATCCGCAGGTCGGGCCTGCCCTCGAACGAATCGCCTGGAACCTGGCCCGACACCTGTCGGACCGGGCCAGCGTCCAGCCGCTGAATGTTTCGCTGCCCGTACTTTGAAATCGAACAGCCGACCCTGAAAATGACCAGCGGACCCTCCCGGAGTTGAAATCTGTGACGGACAAACCTTTCCCTGCCAGCGAGCCCCACCTGCTCTCGCCGCCAACTCCGTTCTGGATGCCGGACGAAGACGCCACAAAGCACTCGAATCTGGCACGCTGGATGGCGGAGCGCGGTTGTGAATCGTTCGAACAGTTTCGCGTCTGGAGCCTGACGGACCGGGCAGGATTCTGGGCCGAAGCGGCGGAACGGCTGGGCATCGTTTTTTCCCGACGCGCGGACGCTGTGCTGGACCTTTCCCGGGGTGTCGCCGCCGCACAATGGTTCTCCGGCGCGCGGATGAATATTGCTGAAAGCTGTTTTCAGGCCGATCCGCAATCTGTCGCGATCGTTTCCGCCCGTTCCGGTGCAACGGAAAATGAACCGCTGCAGACGGTTTCGGTTGCGGAACTGCGGGAACAGGTTCGCACCGTCGCAGGAGCGATTCGCGCTGCGGGGCTGCAGCCTGGCGACGCGCTCGCAGTCGTGTTGCCGATGACACCGCTTTCCGTTGCGCTGTACCTCGGCATCATTTGGGCCGGGTGCGAAGTCGTTTCGATCGCGGACAGTTTCGCTCCGCCGGAGATTGCCAGCCGGTTGCGTATCGCTTCGGCCAAAATGGTTTTCACTTTTGACGTTCAGCGGCGGGCCGGAAAAATGCTGCCGCTGTATGAACGGGTCTGCCAGGCCACTGATTTGCCGGTCATCGTTATGCCCGAAGACGGCAACCATGTGCAGGTGAAATTAAGGGATGGCGACCGCGTCTGGAACAGGATGCTGGATGCCGCCGTGCCGGTCGAACCATTGCAGTCCGTTTCGGGCGCCACGGTGAATGTACTTTTTTCGTCGGGGACGACCGGTGATCCCAAGGCGATCCCCTGGACGCATCTGACACCACTCAAATGTGCCTTGGACGGTATGCTGCATCAGGACATCCGGCCCGGCCATGTGGTGTGCTGGCCAACCAGCCTGGGCTGGATGATGGGACCGTGGCTGGTGTTTGCGGCGCTGCTGAACCGGGCGACGATCGCTCTCTATGAAGACGTCCCGATGGGCGCAGGTTTCGGACAATTCGTCCAGGACGCCCGGGTCAACATGCTGGGAGTGGTCCCCACTATTGTCCGCGCATGGCGGGAAAGCGGATCGATGGAACGGTTTGACTGGAGCCAGATTCATACGTTCAGCAGTACGGGCGAAGCATCCCGGGCCGAAGACATGGTTTACCTTTCCGGCCTCGCAGGAATCCGTCCGGTAATCGAATACTGCGGTGGAACGGAAATCGGAGGCGGATACATTTCACAAACAGTGTTGCAGCCGTGCCTGCCAGCCGCGTTTTCCACTCCCGCTGCCGGACTGGATTTTGTGATTCTCGATGAAGCCGGCCAGCCTGCAGAAGAAGGCCAGCTGTTCCTGATTCCGCCCTGCGTGGGGCTGAGCGTTTCCCTGCTGAACCGCGACCACGAGGAAACCTATTTCGCGGACGTGCCCGCCTGTCCCACACGCGGGACCGCATCGGGCATCGCCCCCGCATCCGATGCGAGACTGCGGCGGCACGGCGATCATTTTCGCAGGTTGCCGGGTGGTTATTTTGCAGCCGGCGGCCGGGTCGACGACACAATGAATCTCGGCGGAATCAAAACCAGTTCGGCTGAAATCGAACGGGTCCTGAATCTGGTCCCGGGCGTCCGCGAAACCGCCGCGGTCGCCTGGTCAGAAAGCGGCGGCCCCGACGAACTGCACGTGTTCTACGTTCCCGCCGGAGACAGCCCTTTGCCGGATCTGCTGAATGAAATGAACGGCCAGCTGAAATCGCAGCTGAATCCGCTTTTTCGTGCCCGCGCCCTTCATCGGGTCGATTCCCTGCCGCGTACCGCCAGCAACAAAGTCATGCGGCGCGTGTTGCGCGACCGTTTGACCAGCAATCCGGACCGATAGAGTCGCAGGCGGGGAGGGCGGTTATCAGCCCACAGTGCGGATGACCCCGATCACAACGCCGAGGACTTCGGCAGAGCGCACATAGATCGGCTGCATCGCCGAATTCGCCGGCTGCAACCGGATGCGATTTTTTTCCGGAAACCAGTATTTGAGCGTTGCATCGGAATGGTCCGTTCGCACCACAGCAATCTGGCCACGCCGCGCGGTTCTCGTGGAGCGAACGACCACAAAATCCCCGTCCGCGATATGCGCCTCGATCATGGAATCGCCAGCCACCTGCAGCGCCCAGGTCCCGGGACGATCGCCAAAGAGATTTTGCAAATCCAGTCGCTCGGCCTGCTCTTCGGCGACCACGGGCGTTCCGGCTGCAACACGCCCCAGCAGAGGAATCCCGGGTTGCGTCTCGACCGCACCGTTTTCGGTTAGCTGGATGGACCGGGACAGATTGGCAGACCGTTCGATAAAGCCCTTTCGCGTCAGCGCCCGCAAATGAACCATCACGCCGTTGGGTGAAGCGATCCCCATCGAATCGGCAATCTCGCGAATCGTCGGCCCAAATCCCCGTTCGCGACACGATTCACGAATACAGTTCAGCGCCTGCTGCTGGCGAGCTGTCAGGGTTTGGGTTTTGACCTGTGTCATCTGTCCTGCTCCTGCTTCAGGAAGGTTCGCCACTGAAGGGGCGCACCGCCATTCCGACAGTCACCCGAGACTGTCCAGCTGCAAAGTGGCGCGAAAAACGAGCGACGCGCGGGACGCGGCTCGCTGGGGAGAAACAAACTCCCGATACTGTACAAATA
>JBGSVU010000799.1:0-3972 GCA_041752775.1 Pirellulaceae bacterium
GTCAAATCGATCCGGAACCAGACCCAGGCGAGTGCAATCGTCAACAGCCGCATCGAGTTCATCAGAATCGTCAATCCGACTCCGGCCAGAATCAGCAGCAACGAGTGCAACAGGCGTTTCCGGTCCCAGACGCAATAGAGGGCAATGCAATAAACCACGGAAATCAGCGACACGATCCCGCTACAGGCCTCGTCCACAAACAGCTGCCGGTCGGGAAACGTCAGGATGTTGCCCTGCATCACATGCAGCACGCCAAAGAAATCCAGCAAATTGCTGGTGAACCGGCTGCTAAACAGTTGCAGAAACTCAATAAACATCTGGTCCCGGTCCAGCGGGGGCGGCACCAGCAACACCAGTAACATCCAGATGCCCCACAATCCCTCCAGTTCCCAGTTCTGCCAGACAAAACAGGCCACGGCAAAGGCGTAAACCACAAAGGCGATCATCGCCAGCCAGGGGCTGAAGATCCAGAACGAAACTGCCAACAGGCCGATCGAGGCCGCAACCGAGATCCATCCCAGTCCGCTGATCCACAGGTTGTAGCGGTTCACCGGGCGGGCGGTCCGCAACCGGGTCGCGAAAAACCAGATGGCAAAGCCGATCAGCAGCGGAAAAGCCTGATACTCTGGCCGCAGCCACTGCTGCCGCAAAAAGACGGACAGCATCGGCAGAAAACCTGCCACCACAATCGCCAGCGAAACCAGCCAGCCCCAGGCGGCGAACCAGCCGGTTCCGGAAACCGGATGCATCGCGCGCAGGTTGGATTCTGTTGCTGACATTTTTTAGGGTATCAATCTGTTGAGGCGGAACGCCGGGATGGCCCATTGTAGCGCGCCGTTCGAACTCGCCCAACATCCACCGCAATTCAGACAGCAGACCCGGTCATGGCACTGGAGCATTTAGGGGTGGGGGACCGTCACCTGGTCCAATGGTGCTTTAAAATCAGGGTAGGCATCCTGCCTGCCAGGCCTTTCAGGTTTCAATGACAGGCAGGATGCCTGTCCTACTGCATTCCTGGGCACGTTCCGGACGGGACTCGTTACACCGTCTACTACGGCACGTGGTTTCCAGAACGGAAAGGAGCAGCTGTTTTTATTGGAGGGCTTGTTCGGGTGGTCGTTGCAGGCCGGCCCACGGTTCTGAAATCGAGACGGGCGGTGCCGATCCGGTTAAGAACCAAAAAAAATGGTGCCGACGACTGGGTGGTCGCAGCACCATTATTTTTTTTCTGTGTATCGGATCTGGGGTTTCGGTCAGCCCTGCTGACGGGAAACGCTGCGATTACGACGCAGCCCGATTCCACCAGCTGACAGCAACAAAGCCGATCCAACGAGAATCACAGACGTTGGCTCAGGAACGGCACTCAACCCATTGATGGCCAATAACCCTCCAAAGCTTGTGATTCGAAGGTTGAAATTACTGGTATCTATCGGTGACGTATATTTTCGGAATGTAAAAAACCCAGTGCCATCAATTGTTTGGGTCGCAAAATCGGGGCCGCCATAATTGATTGCAGCAACTGCGTTCGTTCCGGGAGAAAAAAGGCTGATATCAAATCCGAAACCATCAAAAACGGCATTCGCATTGGCATTGGAGGTACCAAAAGGACTGGATGGCGCTCCAGCTTTATAAAAATCGAAGAGATCGCCAAATGTCTGTCCACTGGTGATCGAGTAGTTAAAATTGATCTGTCCAGGCCCAGTGAAAAGAAAACCACCCGCAAAAACCGTGCTTCCAGTCGCAGTTCGCCTAATAACGAATCCACCATTATTGTACACGATACCGTCAGCGGTTCCGATGCTGAAGTTATCAAACTTTACCGCCGTCAAACCGGCGTTTGCCTGGTTTTGGAACAAGGCCAGCAAAACGATTACAGGGGCAAGATATCGGAACATCAAGGTACTCCACGAATTTCCAGAACACAGGGTGAGGGTAGCAACGAGGTCGGGAGTGATTGCACACCGAACACTTTAACCACCCCCAGTTACCAGTGCAATCCCCCCAGGCCCCCAAAAGCACAAAACAAAAAAATCCTCAGAACCACCATTTCGAGGGGTGTTTTTCGGCATCAGGTATCCCACTTATCCCGCAGTCGACCACCCGGCCAGCACAGGCCATGCGATCCCATCGCAAATCGCAACCCCCGAACAGCCCCATGGCGAATGGCGCATGGCGTAGGCCGTAACAAAGGGCACGAAACCCTGCGACCGCTGACCAACACCATTTCCGTTGTCAATCTTCATTTCGCTGTCCAACACGTTCCACCCGTGCCCGGCGTTACGGCAACCCGGGCATTTGCAAATGGCAACCCCCGAACGGCGCCATGACGAATTGCTCAACTCATGGGATCACCATCGCCATGGCGGGGGTCCAAAATGCGGGGATAATATATCGTAATGCGTGACGCTGGCTGCCGTAACTCGCCTAAACTCGTTACGGCCTACGCTCTGGATACGGCCTACTCTCTGGAACGAACCGACACGACCCGACGAGCCGGAACATCTTGCCGAACATACGTCATGGCATCAATGCTTGAGCCCTCGCCCACACAGACATTCTGGTAAAGGAATGCGTTCGAACCGACCAACACCCCCCGCCCCAACTTCACCCCGCCGCTGATCCTCGCGCCCGGCAGAATGACACCATATTCTCCCACCTCGGCGTCGTGGCCAATTGTCACGTGAAAATGGACCAATGCGTGCCCCGCCAGATGCGCCCGACAGGAAACAATCGACTGCGCCGCCACAAAACATCCCGGCCCGATCACCGCGGTCGGGTCGATCACCGCCGTCGGATCAATCACGCTGAACGGGATCATGCCCGCCCGCAAGGCCACCTCCGCCGCCCGCTGCCGCAGCTTCAGGTCGGCAATTCCCAAAATGAAATGCGACGGATCCGCACCGGCACCCTCACCCGCCATGTGCCGCTGCGGATCGGCCGGATCAAAATACAGCTTGGTTATTTCGTCAAATCCCTGCGGCGGCAACCTGGCAATCGAAGCCAGAATTTCGTCAGCCGTATTTTCGCCAATCACAACCAGCCGGCGTGACATCAAATTGCTCCGGAATCGACAAACAGGTTCTGGCCCGTCATGGAATGGCCCGCTTCCGACAGCAAAAACGCCACAGTCGCCGCGACTGAATCCAGATCCACCGGGCGCTGCAGAGCCGTTCTGCGATAAATTTTTGCTTTCACTTCCGGCTCCATCCCCGCCGTCATGTCCGTCTCCATAAAACCCGGAACAACACAATTGGAACGGATCCCCCGGCTGCCCCACTCCCGCGCGGTGTTCCTCGAAAACGCTTCCAGGGCCCCCTTCGTCGCCGCGTACATCGCCATTCCCTTGTATCCGGTGTGACAACAGATCGACGAGACATGGACGATCGACCCGGCCGTCTCATGCAGCAGAAAATTCCGCAGCACCGCCCGCGTCAACAGCATCGGCGCCAAGGTGTTGACGCGAAACAAATGTTCCAGCGGCTCGAGCCGCAAATTCGAAACCAGATCGTCATAGGCCATCGCGGCATTGTTGACGAATCCGTGCAGCACCGTGCCCGCTTCATTCCATTCGCCAAACCGGTCCGCCGCGTCGAGGGCCGGATCGCCAAAATCCACTTCCTCCCACTGCAACCGCCCGGAAAATTCCTCCTGCAGCGCCAGAAAACCAGCTGACCGGGTGCGCGACATCGCAATCACGCGGTCGCCATCCCGCAACAACCGGCCGGCGATCGCCAACCCGAGTCCACGCGATGCTCCAGTTACAAGTATGGTTTTCATGGAACGAAGTCTGCCCGGTACCAGATTAAATGGCGAACGGAAAATGGACCATGGCCCAGGGCGAGCGCACTATTTTACGCTGAAATTCCGAGAATTTTGAACAGGTAGGACTCGTCCCAGGCACACTTTAGTTTTCGTTGTCTCACACTTTCTTTGTCACCCTTGTAGTTCTTTAGCAATGAAAGTGCCATCCGG
>JBGSVU010000800.1:0-7721 GCA_041752775.1 Pirellulaceae bacterium
GGTGCGTGACACCGCGGTCGAACAGCAGAACGACACCGTCAAAGTTGTCTGGCAGTCCGACATGAAAACGGCAATCCGGGCGATTGATGAAATGATTGTGCGTTATCAAATGATGAATGGAACCCATACGGCTTCCAGGCAAACGACGCCTTCAGACGGCCCGGATACCAATCGCATCAAGTAGAGCGGGAGAGAGAGTGAAATGCCCACCGACTTTTTTGGCAACGATTCCCGCAGCAGCGGCTCAGTGTACGCCGCCGCGCCACGCGATCTTCCCGCCAGTCGACGACCGGGCGCGGGCGCAGGCATACCCCTGTCGTCGTCTGGTGGTGACGACCTGCAGCATTTCAGGTCTGGCAGGATGGCGAACGGTACCATCCCGATGGGGTTGAGTGCAGGCGTGTTCGCTGGAGGAGTTGCCGGGATGCTGGTCGCGCTGTTTATCCCGCTGGCTTTTGTCGCCACGCTCACGATTTTTCTGGGCATGGCAGCGGGTTCGCTGGCCGGCGTTGCGCTGGTGTGGATGTTGCGGTCGATGAACCACGCGCATTGAATCCGCCCACAGACCTGACATTCGGGCGATATCCGGAACCGGACTTTCCTGGGGACGGCAGCGGACGCGGGAAGCCGGATGTTTTTTCCAACTGGTACATCCTGGCGGGAATGCTAGCGGTTGCAGCGCGTCACGTTGGGAATTTCCGGGAAGATCGTCAGAATCCGGAAAAATCTCACAGCCTGCGGGTGGTTGCAGGCCGAATACTACCAACGGATTTCCATTTTTTGGACGCGCGTCCGGGGGGGCACGCAACCTGTTGTCGTTAACGCGACAACGGAACCTGCAAACGCTTCTTTTGCGTCTCTCCCGCCATGCGTTCAGGGAAATCCGGTTTCCCGTGCGGTGTTGTCCTCAGGGGAAGCCAGGGCCCGGATGCCTGGAACACGATCGGAGCTGCGAGAGTGGAAATCCGAGTGCGGCCAGTTCAAGGACCCGGTCCGATGCCAGACGTTGCAAAGCGATGCTCGCTGGTTCGGGCTCAACTGGCCGTGTGAAAACAAATAACGTTGTCAATCAGGAGGAAACAGATGCGACGTTCGATGATTGGTCTGGCGATTGCCGCCCTGGCCGCGCTGACTCCGGTCTGCGGCATGGCGAACGATCAACAGATCGCAGACTATGTGAAAAACCGTTTGGCTGTGGAACAGCAAAACGGCAACTTGAGCGGCTTCAATGTCGACATGCGTGTCGAGAACGGAACGATTTGGCTGAGCGGCCAGGTTTCCGACGCTGCCCAGGAAAAACTGATTCTCGAAACAGCCCAAGGTGCCAGCTATCTCGGCGCCCGCCAGGTGGTCGATGATATCGAAATCCGTGGCGCCCGCAGCTCGGTCATGCAGGCTTCGATGCCGATGCAGGGCAAAGGTCCGATGGCGACGCAGGTGGGATATCAGGAAGCCGAAAACGGGCCCGCACCTGCCGCGATCCCCAATAACGGTGTTCCCCAGCAGATGATGATGCAGGGCGCTCCGATGCCAAACTATGCTGGTCCGGTGCAGGGTTATGCTGCCGCCCAGCAGGTTGCGCAACCGATGCCGATGCCCATGGGTTACGGCGGCGGTGCACCCGCAGCGAATTCAGGTCAACCCAACCTGCCGGGCTATGCCTGGCCAGGGTATGCCGCCTCTCCGAACTACGCTGCGGTGAATTACCCTCAGCAGTACTCGGCATCGGCATGGCCTTACATCGGTCCCTTCTATCCCTACCCACAAGTGCCGATGGGATGGCGCCGCGTGGAACTGGAATGGGATGACGGCTGGTGGTTCCTCGATTTCCACGACCGGTAGTCAGCCGGTTGGGCCGGAGCCCGGCCTCTCCTGAACTGGTTGGACAACGACCATTCGAGCCTTTGCAGTCGGTGCAAAGGCTTTTTTTTGTTGGTGCATCAAAAAAGCAACTCACCGGTACCGGGGGCTGGATGTGCCAGCCGGATTTCCCAGTTCTGCAGGTCCAGCTGCGGAATGACCGGCAACGAATCGATCTGCGCGCAGAAACGGACGTCCTCGTCATAGTTCAATTTCAGCAGATTGCGACCGCCCGCTGATCCACCCAGGATGGCCGCGAGCGTCGTGCCGCCGGCCATCTGTTCCCTCGCCGCCTGCCACCACCCAAGGGCGACCCGGGCAGAATCATCCAGCGTGGCCGATTCCATCGAATGACCGAGTCGTTCCGCCAGCGCGCCTGCCAGCAGTATGTCTTCGCTGGTGATCCGCCGATCGGTGCCGGCGCAGACCACCGTCACGCGCGGGCTGTTGCGAAGCGCGGCGGCAATCGCTGCGAGGTTGACAAACGCTCCGATCAGGACCCGGTTTGCGGTGCGACACGATTCCATCGCCACGGTCCCGTTGGAAGTGCACAGAACAATGGGGCGCGGCCCGCCGACCGGATGGCTGCGACCCGAATCACCACCCACCAGCTCGCGAGTATACTCACGGGGGGAATTTCCCTGGTCGTAACCCGGTATAATGACTCCCTTGCGTTCGCCACCGAGAATCGCGTCCGGACCGAGCTGTATTTTCAATTCAATTCCAGCCTGGATTTCGGGTACCGGGAGGATCCGCCCGGCTCCGTTGGCGAGGGCCGAAATGATGGTTGTCGACGCCCGCAGGACATCGGTCACCACAACATCACATCCTGAAATCGCAAGCGGATCCGCGAGGGTGGGAAGAAAGGCTGCGGAAAAGGACTGGTTCATGTCTGGTATCTGCGGGAGTTTTGCCGTGCCGCCTGCGACGAAGCGGCACAGTGCGGTCAGCAAAAGTGAATATGACCGTTATCTTGTGCGGTTACAGCAGCGGAGTAAACACCGGATAGCAGAAGTACCGCACAGCAAGACAGCCTGTCCCAAAAAGGTGTCTGACCCCTTGTGGGACAGGCTATAAAATACAATTGAAGTCTGCCGTTACAGAATCCACGGAGATTCAGCCGGGCACGGGGGCTCCGGGGCCACTTAAAAACATGACAACAATGATCGACAAATCGGGCGACCGGGTTCAGCGGATGTTCGGCGAGATTGCGCCGGGTTACGACCGCATGAACCACCTGCTGTCCATGAATGTGGACCGTTACTGGAGGTGGCGAACGGTCAGGATTGTCCGGCCCAATGGGGATTTGCCGATTCTGGACTGTTGCAGCGGGACAGGCGATCTGGCTTTTGCCTGGGAGCGGGGCAGCGGTTTCCGCGTGCCGGTGATCGCGGCGGATTTCTGTCGTGAGATGCTGGATGTGGGGATTCAGAAAAAACTGCGGCGGCCCAAATCGCGGGTGGAATTCGTCCAGGCCGACACCCAGTCGCTGCCCTTCGAAAGCGACCGGTTTCAGATTGTCTCGGCGGCCTTCGGGTTGCGCAACGTGGCCGACACGGACCTGGGGCTGGCAGAAATGGCGCGGGTTTGTGCCCCGAAAGGCACTGTCGCGATTCTGGAATTTTCCACACCCCGCCGCCAACCGGTGCGGGCGGTGTATGGGTGGTATTTCCGCAATGTGTTGCCGCGGATCGGCCAGTTCCTGGCGCGGAACAACAGTGCGGCTTATGAGTACCTGCCCCAGAGTGTGGGCGAGTTTCCTGCCTATGAAGCGCTGACCACGAGAATGTCGGCTGCCGGTTTGCGGAACACGCGTTACATTCCGCTGACGTGCGGCATCGCAACACTTTACCTGGGGACGCGATGACATTGCCTCTGGTACTGGCGATCACGGGAGCAAGCGGAGTGGTTTACGGCCAGCGGCTGCTGGAGTGTCTGTTGCGGGCTGGCGAAGAAGTCCACCTGACGATCAGCGATTCGGCGCGGCAGGTTTTTGCGCACGAATGCGGGATCGGCCTGGACCTGGAAAATTTCCGGCTGGAGGACCTGGTTGCCGGCAGCGAGTCATTGCCCGGTCGGGCGATTTACCATCATTACCGGGACTGGTTCACACCGATCGCCAGCGGATCGTTTCGCACGCGCGGCATGGTGGTTTGTCCCTGCAGTGGTGGTTCGCTGAGTGGCATTGCGCGGGCCAGCAGCAGCAACCTGATTCACCGGGCGGCCGAAGTGCATTTGAAAGAGCGCCGCAAACTGGTGCTGGTGACGCGTGAAACGCCCCTGTCGCTGATTCAGATCGAAAATATGCGCACGGTGACGCTGGCCGGTGCGGTTGTTCTGCCGGCGTCGCCCGGTTTTTATCATGGTGCGGACTCGGTCGGGAGTATCGTGGATTTTGTCGTCGGCCGGGTGCTCGACCAGATCGACGTGACCCATGACCTGATTCACCGTTGGGGTGAGGGGTGAGAATGACGATCCTCAATTCGGGCACAACCAGCCGCCCGGAACCGCCGGTCGTGGTGCGGGTGGCGCAGCGGGTTCGCCAGCTGCTGCAGATGATCCGGTTCAGCCATACCGTGTTTGCGATGCCCTTTGCGCTGTTGGCGGCGGTGATGGCCTGGACAGCACCGTCGCCGCAGCCGGTCCGGTTTCGCTGGGTCTGGATCGCTGGAATTCTGTTGGCCATGGTCGGAGCCCGGAGTGCGGCCATGGCCTTTAACCGGTTGGTGGACCGGCGGATTGATGCGGCCAATCCGCGGACGGCGGGCCGGCATTTGCCGACGGGCGAGTTGTCCGTGGGGATGGTCGCCGTATTCACGGTGGTGTCGATTCTGGTTTTCCTCGCGGGGACGCTGCTGTTTTGGCCCAACTGGTTGCCGGCTGCGGTGGCGTTGCCGGTGCTGGCCGTCCTGCTGGGTTACAGCTACGCCAAGCGATTTACCGCGCTGGTGCATGTCTGGCTGGGTGTGGCCCTGGGGCTGGCTCCTGTTTGTGCGTGGTTGGCGATCCGCGGAGAAGCCGTCCTGGGTAATCCGGCGGATTTGATTCCGGTGTTGTTGCTGGCGACGGCTGTGGTTTGCTGGGTATCGGGTTTTGACATCATTTACGCCTGTCAGGACGCGGAGTTTGACCGCAGCGCCAATCTGTGCAGTATGCCTGCGTGGCTGGGCGTTCCGCGGGCATTGCGGGTTGCGGCTGTGCTGCACTTTGCGACGGTCGTGTGGTTGGCGCTGGTGCCGTTATCATTCTGGATCGGTGGGCCGCAGACCGGACTGGGTGTGGCATGGTATTTTGGGCTGGTCGCCATCGCCGTCCTGCTGGTATGGGAGCACCGCCTGGTCAGCCCACAGGACCTGACTCGCGTGAATGCGGCCTTTTTTAACGTCAACGCGGTGATCAGCATCGGATTGCTGGTCGCGGGTGCAGCTGATTTGCTGTTTTGAAAAGAACAGCGACTGGCGATTCACCGCCATTCCATTTGCAAATTTAACAATCCATTTTCATGAGCATGTTGCAGACTGTAGTTCCCGGACTGAAAACGATTCGCGACAAGGTGGAATCAGGCGAACGCCTGACCCTCGAGGATGGAATCCGGATGTACGATCCGGAAGTGCCGCTGAATGAGCTGGGGCAGCTGGCCAATCTGGTTCGCGAGCGGAAGAACGGCAACGTAGGATGGTACAACATCAACACGCACCTCAATGCAACCAACGTGTGCGTCTATCGCTGCGTGTTCTGTGCCTTTCGGTCGGATCTGCGCAGCGACAAGAGCTACCTGATGTCCGACGAACAGATCCTCGCACGGGGGCAGGAAGCGGTCGACAACGGATGCACCGAATTGCACATCGTCGGCGGATTGCATCACCAGAAAAAGTTTGACTGGTATTTGAACCTGATCCGGATCCTGCACGACCGCTTTCCGGCGCTGCATCTGAAGGGCTGGACGGCGGTGGAGCTGAACTGGTTCGAGTTTTTGACGAAACAGCCAACCGGGTGGGTGTTGCAGCAGTTGATCGATGTGGGGCTGGGGAGTTTGCCGGGAGGCGGCGCCGAGATTTTTCATCCGGAAGTCCGCGACCAGATCTGCGAGCACAAGGCGGACGGGTCGAACTGGATTCACATTCACAGGACGGCGCACCGTCTGGGGTTGCGCAGCAACTGCACGATGCTGTATGGCCATGTGGAAAAACCCCTGCACCGAATCGATCACCTGCTGCGGCTGCGACAGTTGCAGGACGAGACCGGTGGATTCCAGACTTTTGTTCCGCTGGCGTTTCATCCCGAAAACACGGGCCTCAGTCATATCAAAAAACCGACGGCCGCCATGGATTTGCGAACGATGGCGATCAGCCGCTTGATGCTGGACAACATCCGGCACATCAAGGCGTACTGGATCATGCTCGGAATCGCGACGGCCCAGGTGGCGCTGGCTTACGGAGCCGATGACATTGACGGCACGGTCCGGCATGAACTGATTTACCACGACGCCGGTGCCACCACGCCAGAGTTCCTGTCGGTGGAACAGATTCGCGACCTGATTTCCCGGGCGGGGCGGGAACCGGTGGAGCGGGACACGCTCTACCGGCGTGTCGTCAGGGAAAACGCAAATTCAGCCAGTTGGGTCGCGACGGACTGACCGGGTTGGAGCGTCCTGATCCGGATCGCCTGGCCTGACGGTGCCGCCGGGTTCCCCAAAAAAAACGGCCGCGGTTTTTATTCGAAAAGCGGACCTGTCCGGTCAATTCGACCGCATCCAGGTGACGCTAACGGCGGGCGGGGAGTCCAGAGTCCGGTGTACGACACAATAGCGATGGGTCAGCTCAAGCAGTTTTTCTATTTTGCTTTCTTCCGAAGCGGTATCGAGATCGAACTGCAGCCGGATCGCTGTTAAACCGACGGGCGCGCTCCGATCGACAGCGAGCGTTCCGCGAAAGTCGAGGTCGCCTTCGCAACAGACCTTGGCGCGGCGAATTTCCAGCTGCATCGTGGTTGCCACGGCAGCGAGAGTTACTCCGGCGCAGCTGACCAGTCCTGCCAGCATGATTTCGACAGGGCAAAAGAAAGTTCCGTCGCCGCCGCCGCCCGGATGCAAACCGGCCGGAATCAATCCCGCCGGTCGATCCACCAGCACAGCCAGGTTTTTAAAGTCGATTTCACCGCTGGCCTGCAGCGTCTGCAGGGCCGAATCGGGACTGGACTGGTATTGGGTTTTGCAGACCGCCTGGTTTTCCCGTAACGTTTGGAGTTTCATGGGATCGCAGCGGTCGCAGCCATTTTGTTGCCAGGACAGAATCGGCTGGGCATGTCGATTCCGTCAAACCATCGTTCATACGACAAAAAAAACAGCGGAGGGCACGGGATTCGAACCCGCAACCGGTTGCCCGGCACTTCATTTCCAATCTTTTTAACGGCTTCGCTAATCCCCGTCAACGCTTTTTTCTCCGTGTTTTCGGCGGGTCCGGGACTTTCTCGGGTTGTTTCGCGGCGCGGGTTGTTACCCGTTCTGTGCCCCGCGTGGCCGTGATGACGACCCCGAGAAAGTCCGCGATGGCCTGCAGGTTCCCGACCGTGATGGAGTTTTCGGACTGGACCCAGCGGAGGATCGTCGTGTTGGCGATTCCGGTTTCCTTCGCCAGCCGGTAGCGGGTTACGCCAGACTGGCGGAATGCGTCGAGGATGTGATCGTTGATTGGTTTTGTCATTGGCTTTTCCGAGACTCCGCGAACTCCTTGTACATCGCCGTCATCTCCGCAAATGTCATCACGGCGTGAGTGTGCGTGCATCCGTCGCGGCTATCACCGAGACTAAAAGTTCGCCTAGACAATTCTTGCTTTTGCCCGTCCGCGCTCACTCTCCACCGG
>JBGSVU010000801.1:0-1942 GCA_041752775.1 Pirellulaceae bacterium
ATCAGGGTGGGCCTCGTTGACATGGCTCCTGAGATTGTGGCCGCTGCCAGATTGGCGTGCCGTACTGGTTGGTAATCACCATCAGTTCCAGTTCACCACGGCAGTGTTTGCATTTGGGGATCGGACGCTGGCGCGGCTGGAACTGAGACGTTCCGCGGCCCAGCCAGAATGTCCAGCCCAGCCACAACCAGACCAGCCAGCGAACGTCGGCCAGTTGCAACCTGCAATTGGGACTCATCCAGCCGTAGTAACGAATCTTCTGAAAACCGCGCGGCAGGATGTGTTGCACAAAGTTGCGCACGAACTGCTCACCACGGGCGCGACGCGTCACGGTGAAGCTCGGCGACGGCAAAATTGGCAGCCAGACTCCCCGCCATCTGCCTGAACTGGGCAACAATCAACGCTCCATCGCGGAGCTCTGCCAGATTGTCGAAGAAACGGTCAGGCTGTATGAAGCCGAAGGCCGCCCCCTTCCGCCAGCAACATCAGGGTACGATTAACTCCGCCGGCCGACCTTCTCCAAGGGGTATAGTTGTTTTGTCGAAAAACTGGCGATTTCCAGCCAAACGGTGACGATTTCAGACCGGCCGCGGAGACTTCGGGCGCGGTGCAACACCGCACAAGCCCCCTGTGCAGAGTGCAGCGTGGTTGCGAAGGCTCTACCGATCGGCAAAAATTCGTTTTCAGGAAATTCCCGGTTGCCCGAAAGATTTTTCCCGACGCTTTTTTTCGCTGAGCCCGAATGATGCGTGTATCCGAATTCCACACTCCTGAAAAAGAACCCCAGTCCACCGGGGGGAATTCCCGGCCGGCCGTCGCATCGAACACGATGGAGTCGCCGGCGGCGCGCGGCAGCCTGCGACGCTATTACCGCCTGAAGACGGTGATCGATGTCGTCGCGGCCCAGCCGGTCTTTGCGCTGAGCGACACGAAATCGGTGTTGAAAGTCACCGCGGACGAACAACCGGCCTTCGTAACGCGTCTGGTCCGGGAACTGGAAAAATCAGGCTGGGTGGTGCGCGAAGAAACCAACCCGGACATGTTTCGCTGGAATTCCAGTCGCGGCAAATTCTGCAGCGAGCGCTGGCTGGATGAAAAAGTTTACGGCTCGCAGGTCAAGGTCGCACCCGCCCAGCAGCGACCGCGCGAAAGGTTGCTCGCCCACGGCGCCGCGGCGCTGAGCGAAGCCGAACTGATTGCCATCCTCGTCCGTTCGGGGCTGCCCGGCGAATCGGCACTGACTGCCGGAAAAAAGATTTCGGACAGGTTTGCGTCCCGGCTGGAACAGCTGCCGGACGCTGGTCGCGCGGAACTGGCCGCAGTCAGCCGCGCCATACAGTCCACAGCCTATTGCCAGATTATGGCCGGAATCGAGCTGGGCCGCCGGGTGGCTGCCCAGTCCCGCGCGCCCAAACCGGCCCGGATCTCTTCGACCGACGAAGCAATCCGTTTCTGCTCCAGCAATTTCGCACGACTGGCGGACGAATCCCGGCAGGAAGAATTTCACATTGTGACGCTGGACACAAAAAACCAGGTCATCAACACGCACCAGATTACCGTGGGAACGCTCGACGCGAGCCTGGTTCATCCCCGGGAAGTTTTTCGGGCGGCCATTCGCGATGCGGCGTCATCCGTCATTCTTTGCCACAACCACCCGTCGGGTGACCCGGCCCCCAGCCGTGAGGATTTCGCGGTCACGCGGCGGCTGGAACAGTGCGGCGAAACGCTCGGCATTCGTGTGCTGGATCATATCGTGGTCGCCAGCCAGGGCACGGCCAGCATCCGCGAAAGTGGGGGATAACCGCCTGCCGGCCTGCCACGATCTGGTGGACCAGGTGGCTGTGGCGAACCCGCAGGGATTCCCTGGCCGGAAACAGCAGCCCGGAAGCGTTTGCCCGGAAGCAACCTGCCACCGCTAGTATTCCGTCACGCCCTGGTTTAC
>JBGSVU010000802.1:0-1765 GCA_041752775.1 Pirellulaceae bacterium
GTGCTGCTTGCGGCCGCAGCCCCGGGCGAAACAGCCCCAGGATCCGGGGCAACAACGTTATTCAAAACGTCCCCTGGCAAAGTGCTGTTCATCAGGTCCTGACCTGAACCGGCGACCCTATTGCTGGTTGCGTCGCTGACCGTTTCAATTCCTTCCAGCCCGAGGATGATCGACATCCGGTCGCGATTGGCCACATTGGCGCCCCACGACCCTGCCCACGAAGCCATGGCCACCGTCCCCACCGCCAGCTGTGCCACAATCAGCCAGCAGAAACCGCCCACGAAGACACAGACCAGAATGTAAAACGCATAGTGAAACGGTCGCTGGAAAACATAGGAAAAACAGCGCGTGATCGCATCCAGCGGACTTTGGCTCTCCGCCGAAATCGAAGCGATTACCAGCGGCCAGGAAAAAAAAGACCCCAACAGCAAAATCATCATCAACAATCCGGCAATCAGCACAAAAATCCAGAGCAGCGATGCCAGCAACAGCCCAAAATCAAAACTCATGAACAACCCGATCAGCATTCCGGGCAGGACCAGCAGAAATACGGCCAGCAGCGGCAACGCAACCGCACCCAGACAGCTGAGAAACCTCGGCCAGGCAAAATCAAAGGCATCATCCAGCCCGGCCGATTCGTCCCGCGTGAGACGCAACAGACAGATTCGCGTGATCCCGCAACCAATCAGCGCCCACACCGCGAGGGTCCACACGCATCCCACCAGGTAATAGCCAAAACGGGTCGGCCCCTGACCGCGCACGAACAGCTGGCGAAAAGGCTGGGACAGCCGGACAAAGACCGCCCGCGGACCGCTCAGCTTCGCACCCATGATTTCAATGCTGTGCGAACGGTCGTCACTCGCATCAAAAACGGCTTTGTAGGGGCTGCGGTTAATCGCCACGACACGGGCAAATTGCGGGTCGTTCTCCTGCATCGTTGAGCGGACGAACAACAATTCGCTGACCATCCATCCCGCCGGCGTCGCCACGGTCCCAATCAGTGCCAGAACCATCACGCTGATGCTCGCGGCAACCGGGATCGTGCGAAACAGCAACAGCCATGGAAAAACTTCCGTCCAAACAATTTTCCGGACCGGATTGTCGCTCGATTCCATAAGGTTTCCGCTTTTTTTTGAACAGGTGACAGGCCGCAGGACATTGAAGCAAGTCCACTGAACGGTTTTCCGAATTCAGGCTCCGGAACCCTTTCAGCAGCGCCGCACAGTATGGGAACGATTATAGATCGGACCGTTCGCCTTCGTAAGACAAGTGCCATCGGACAGCGGCGACATTTGCCCTGAAATCCCCGCAGGACATTGTCTCGTGGAACTCTCGTGGAACATGGTCCCGCCGGCCACTCTTCCCCGGCGTGCTGCCCAGCATCCTGTTTCATCAGACGCAGCGGTGCCCTCAGGCAAAATCAGGATCGTCGTCGATCAAACCCGTTTCCGATTCCGGAACCGAGGTATCCTCCCAGGGCAATCCGTAGGATTCGTTCATCCACCGCCCCAGATCGACCTGCTGGCAGCGAAGGCTGCAAAATGGCCGGTGGGGCGATTCAGAGACGCCAAACTTTTTTCCGCAAATGCCACACGCCAACAACGCTGGCTGCGGTGCCGCAGAGGACGATGCGGCAAACTCCGGGTCGCAGCCGGGCCGGTTTTCCGCTTCTTCATACATGGTGATTTCTCCCTGGTTCCCGAATCGAAGGACTATCCGATGAACAACCGCCTGGATTCAGCCCTGGCCTGGCGACAAGTTGTTC
>JBGSVU010000803.1:0-22637 GCA_041752775.1 Pirellulaceae bacterium
GGTGCCAGCAACGAACTGGCCGACACGCTCAATCCCTTTGACCGCAATATCAAACTGGCGCTCGCTGTCGGCATCACCAGCGGGTGCGTCCAGGTGGGCGGCGGGGGCGGTGGACGCCGTGGACGTCGCGATCCCCAGGAACCATTTGTCGGACTGGATCCGGATGTGCGGGAACTTGAGACGATGACGCCGCAAACCGAACAGGATTTTGGCGCTGAAGAATTGCCGACCTGCCCCTGCTGCGGGCTGACTTATTTGCCACTCGAACCGATCGATGAAACCCCTGAACCGCAACCTCAACAACAGCGACACGTCGCGCTGAAAATGAGTTTTGGATCGATCGACGGAATGCTGGCCGCGGAAGACGTTTTTTACGACGCGTCCGTCGGTTCACTGATGGGTGCCCAGTCGGTGTACGACTGGCGGAAGAAATTTGAGACGGCCAGAAAGTACCTGAAGGAACTGGCCGAACACGAAGCCGCGATCCGGGCCGGCGAGCGCAAACAGCCACCCCGCAATCCCGTCGATGACCAGTTCCTGAAATTGATGAAAAAGGAAATCCCGCTGCGCGTCACCGCCGAATCGGTCGGCCAGATCCGCGCGATGGTTGGGCTGGCCAGGGAACTGGACTACAAACTCGTGATCGAGCGTGCGACCGAAGCGTGGGTCATTCCCAACGAATTGTCGGAGGCCGGTGTCTCAGTCATCATTTCTCCCCGTTCGCAGCGCCAGCCACAGTTCGGCGCAGAGGATTCCACGGGCAGCTATGTCGAATCACCCCGCGTGATGGCGGAATCGGGTGTGCCCTTTGCGGTGGCGGCCCTGTCGAGTTCGATCAGCCTCGGCGGCATCGCCGGACGCGACCTGTCGGCCCTGCCACTGGACGCCGCTTTTGCCATTCGCGGCGGAGCGACAGAATCGCAAGGTCTGGAATCGATCACAATCAACCCCGCGCGAATGATGGGCCTGGCCGACAAAATCGGCAGCCTGGAGGTTGGCAAAGACGCCGACATTTTGATCCTTGACGGATCGCCAATGGATTACCGCACCTGGGTCGAAACCGCGATCGTCAACGGCCGCCCGGTCTACAACCGCACCGAAGACCGCATCATGCCGGTTTTTGAGCGGAAATAAGAGGGACAATCCCGACAGTCATGTCCTTTCGCATGTCCTACTCTGAAATCAGCGCGATTTCAGGCTTGAGCTGACAGGACTGGAGGCGACCGTCGCAGTTCGGGACCGAAATCCTTGATGGTCATGGGCAACCCTTACGGTCAATAGTCTTCGACCGCATCACAGAAATCGTCATCAACTGGATTGTCGCGACGGTTAAAAGCCTGCACAATATGGACTCGGCGCTCGTCACAATATGCGACAATTACCAGTCTCAAACTGCCACTTTTTTCCGTACCGGGTAATCCCCAGCGAACCTTCAGGACTTTGCCCCCTTTGGGCGTGGCCTTGAGCGGCGAAATTGAATCACCCAGTGAATGGTTGCAGTCGCCCGACGAGAAATAGCCGCAAAGAAACTCCTGCAGCGCCCGTCTCTCTGCCTCAAATTGATCGGGCGTCATCTGTTGTCGGAGGTCAATCAACAGCTTCGCGTTCCCGCCGACCTGCCATTTGCCATCCGTTGGCAGGTAGTGCATTACCAGTCGTCTCCAATTCCAGCATCCGCTGCCGCAAGGATTTCGTCATCGTTTTCCAGCGGCTTCGCCATCCATGGGTCGCATTCGACAATTTGCTGCATGGCAATTCGCATGTTGATCGCCACGGGTTTCCGTTCCCGCTGGTAGTGATCCCAGGCAATTCGCCAGCCGGGATTCCTGTGAGAAAATTCCGAGGCGGCAGCCGATGTGGAATCGGCAAAAAACGTGACGACGTCCGCGACCATGATCATCGTATGAGAGTCAAGAAACTCAAAGTGTTTCGGGCAATTGACCAGCACCAGAGGTTTGGCCGCATTCCAGCGACTTTCCTGACGGGCGATCCCCCGATCCTCCAACAACGCAACCAATCGCTTGGGATATTTGGCGATAACCGGCCCGTTTTGAAGGGCGATGTAGCTGTTCCGGGTGGCTGTTTCGCCGAGGTCTCGAAGGGAAACCAGATCAAGGTAAAACAGGGCCTTGTTCAGAACCACTACATTCAATGCATGACCCGGCGCAGCGTGAAGCACCGCTGAGGCGGCCTCGACCAATCGCTGACTTTTTTCATGTGGAGTCATGGTCAGTGGTTCCGGTTGTCCAGGCAGACTTGAGTATCAGATCATCGACCATTAAACCGGAGGATAATGGTTGCCCTGTTTTGAAGACTCGCCATTTACAGCCTGGATCCGAATTGCGTTTACCAACTACGGGAATCGTAGTCAGCAAAACCGCTAAAATCAATGACAGCCGGTGGAATCGCCGACTGGGGTTACAACCGGATCGGGAAATGTCCTCGACGATGTTAGCCAGGCCATGAACTGGAACCTTGTTCGCAGGTTTCGTGTGTGTTATCGGATCGCTTCAAAATCAGTCCTCTTGCCGCTGGGTGGGGGTTAAGAAGGCTCAAGAAACCCCAGATGGTGTTCGGCGTGGAGCAACGTAACCCGGGTCCACAACTCGCGATCCATCTCGCCGAACAGGGGCGAGGGCTGGATCACGCCCGTGAAATGTTTCATGCGATCGATGACCCGGGTCAGTTGCTCCACGCCGGCCTGGTCCGTCAGCGCGCCGGCCTGGACGGTGGTTTGCGGAGCTGTGGGTGTTCCGGGCCTGAAGCCATTCCGGAGAATGCCCGCTTTCATTTTCGCAACCATGCCGGTGGCCTTCATCACACCGAAAATCATTCGCAGCAACAGCGGTGGTCTGGGAAATCCATCCATGGGAAACCGCGTCCACTCCGCGAGGTGGAAACAGGTTTGAGCCAGATTCCACTTTCCGCGGGACGTGTAGCCGGATCCCAGAAGCCGGTTGGCTTCAGCGACGAGTTCGTCCAGCGATTCCAGTTTCAGCGATCGTTTCTGTTGGTCGTGTGCCATGAAGGTTCATTCCCATGAAAGTGTCAGGGAGGTTGCTGCCGCAGGTCCGGCAAAAAAAACTGGCGGAAGCAATCTGACTTCGCCCGACCCGGCTCTCGCGGAGCATGCGCGGCGGCTGGCAAGCCCACCCGAACGGCCTCGCAATGATCTGCCGTACGATTTTGCTATTCCTCAACAAACTTTTTCAGTCGATTCAGTGCGTCATTCCATTGTTGCGATATGCTGTCCAGTGACAATCGGAGCTGTTCGACAGGTCCTGGATCGTATTCAAACAGGTTTTCACGACCCCGCCTGACGCCGCGCACCATTCCGGCGTCTTCCAGCACCTGCAGGTGTTTGCGAATGGCCTGACGCGTCAGTTTCGAATCCCGCGCCAGGTTCGTAACCGATTGCGGCTCGCCCCGTCCAATTTTCACCAGCAGGGCCAGTCGCGTCCTGTCACCGAGGGCGGCGAACAGGGGAGCCTGGTTGCCCAGGCATCGTTCGAGTACGTTGCTGTCCTGGCCCAACGCGGTTAATTCCCTCGAAAGGGAGACAGGATCAGACTTCTTCCGGACGCGACTCCTCGCCATGGTCTTCCACGTGGTTTGCAATGTTACGGACCTGTGCCGACCAGCCACCTTCGTTCATTCTATATGCTTCGTCCCGCCGCGCGGCCGGCAAGGCGTCGAAGCCCGATTCGACGACTTTCAGCAAAGTCCCGGTGGAGCTGGACGCAAGGGTGAACTCCACCAGCGTCGGTGGCTCGTGGGAATAATCCACATCGGGATCAATGGCGTAGGGATGCCAACGAAAAGCAAAACATCTCATCGGCTCCATCGCAGTGGTGACGACTTCCATCCGCAGGTGTTCATAACCGGGATACGTCATTTGACCCGCGGTCGTTTCTCCGGGGACAAACGGTCCTTCCAGATCCACGCGGAACCACTGGCTGAACTCGCGATAGTCCGTCAGTGCGGTCCAAACCCGATCGACGGGAGCCGCGATGTCAACGTTTTTTTCGATCCGGTCCGTAATTGAATCAGTCATCTGGTGTCCCTTAATCGACGTTTTATATGCAACTCAAAGGTTGCATATTACTGACCCATGGGTTACCCTGTCAACCGCCAGTTTTTTTTCGGAGATGTCGAATGAGGCCGAAACGGATCGACTACCCCGGACAGCTGGAGGCCGGGAAGTTGGGGCAAGTGGTGGCCTGTCAGGTCGCAGTTTCCGGCCGTCATCCGGCCACGGAGCCTGGCGGCGGGCCTCCCTTTACATCAGAATACTGAAACTCAAAGGAGAACCGAATCATGTTTGCAAAGCCTCAATCCGAGCATCAGTGGCTGGACCAGCTGGTGGGAGAATGGAGAATTGCGCACGAGTGTCAAATGTCTGATGGAAGCAAATCCGTGGCCAAAGGCCACATGACCTGCCGTTCCCTCGGCGGGTTGTGGCTGATCTGCGAAAGCAGTGGTGAGACCGTCGAAAGCGGACCGTGGACGAACCTCATGACGGTCGGATTTGATCCGGCTCAAAACCAGTACGTCGGGACGTTTATCGGATCGATGATGGCCAGAATCTGGCCTTATCATGGAGTCCTCGACACGACGGGTCGGCGGCTGCCACTCGAAACGGAAGGCCCCAGGTTCGAGGGCAGCGGAAACTGCAGGTATCGCGACACGATCGAACTCATTGACCCGGACCACTGGATGTTTTCCAGCGAATATCAGGCCGATAGCGGCGAATGGGTGCATTTCATGACGGGGGAACATGTGCGCGTTTGAGGGCAATCTGTTTTTCCGGGAAATTTTTTCGGGCCGATGTCGATTCCGGCAACTCCCCCGCGACTATAACAGTTCACGCGCCGGGGTCCGACGCGTTTTTCGGCCGGGTTACTTGCAGTTAGGCCGCCCATGTACCGCCGAAAAACGGGTCTGACCCCCTAAAACCTGAACACTGTGTTATCGAACCGTGAACGCTTACCACGCGACGACTTCCGGAAAGACCGTCAGGGTCAATAAATTTTGGCCAGAAATCTGGCAGGAGACGCAATCGTGAAGTTTATTTGCATGGGATTCATCGAAGAATCCAGACAGGCTTCGTTGTCCAATGAAGAGGGGCAGCGGATGATGGAGGAATGTTTCGCTTATGACGACGAACTGCGCCGCGGAGGGCACTTTCTCGGTGGTGAAGCGTTACAGTCGGCACGGAACGCAGTGACACTGAGAATGAAGAACGGTTCCGTCGGTGTCACCGACGGGCCGTACGCCGAGACCAAAGAGATGCTGGGCGGAATCCTGTTTCTCGAAGCCCGCGACCTGAATCACGCAATCGCGCTCATGTCGCGACATCCGGGAGTCCGGGTCGGCCCGTTCGAAATTCGCCCCGCTGATGAAAACGTCAACCAGTTGATCCATGCGCGGAACGCGGCATTCTCGCCCAACAAATCATCCTGAAGAAGTCAGTCAAGGGAATCACCCGTCATTTTTCAGTCCGGTTATTTATTGTTTTGCATGGATTCACCCCGATCTGGAATCACTCATGTCAAAAATGGTCTTTATCAATTTGCCAGTTACCGACCTGGGCGCGTCGATGGCGTTCTATCAGGCACTGGGCTTTGAAAACAACCCGCAGTTTTCCGACACAACCGCGGCCTGCATGGTCTGGAGCGAAACCATCCACGTGATGTTGCTGACTCATGACAAGTGGCGGACGTTTACAAGTCGTCCCATTCCACCGGGCACGGCCAGCGAAGTGATGATTGCCCTGTCCTGCGACAGTCGCGAAAAGGTCGACAAACTGAATACGCTTGCAGCGGCCAGTGGCGGGACCGCCGACATCAATCCCGTGCAGGACCTTGGTTTCATGTACAACCGCAACCTCGCCGATCCGGATGGACACGTCTGGGAAATGTTCTGGATGGACCCGTCCGCGATGCCGGCAGACCCGAGCCCTGAAAAAGGCTCCTGACCCCTTTTTAATGGAGAAAGCATGAGAGTCATGGTGATCGTCAAGGCGACGAAGAGTTCCGAGGCGGGCGAGCTGCCGAGTCAGCAGTTGCTCGCGGTCATGGGACAGTTCAACGAAGAACTGGTCAGGGCCGGCATCATGAAAGCCGGCGACGGGTTGAAACCGAGTTCGGCAGCCAGGCGGGTTCACTTCCAGGGCAGCAACCGCACGGTGACGGACGGGCCCTTTGCCGAAACCAAAGAACTGATCGCCGGTTTCTGGCTGTGGGAAGTCGCCTCGATGGAGGAAGCGGTCGAATGGGTGAAGCGATGCCCGAATCCGATGGCCGAAGAATCGGACATCGATATTCGTCCCCTCTACGAAATCGAAGACTTCGCCGAGAGCGATCCGCAGGGGACGATTCGCGACCAGGAGTTGTCTCTGGCACGATCCCTGGCGCTTCAGGCGGCCACGGTTCAGCCTTATCTGTTTTTCGGCGGTCGTTGCGAAGAAGCCTTGGCGTTTTACGAACAGGCGATTGCGGCGAAGGTTGTGATGAAAATGCGTTTCAGCGAAAGTCCCGACCCGACACCGGAAGGGATGTTGCAGGCCGGTTTTGAGCACAAGATCATGCATGCATCGTTCATCGCCGGAACGGTGACGATCCTGGCGTCCGACGGCTGCAACGACCAGTCCAGGTTCGACGGTTTTCGGCTGGCCCTGTCGGTTTCGGACCCCGCTGCCGCGGAATCGGCTTTCGCGGCACTTGCCGAAGGAGGTAAAGTGGACATGCCGCTTATGAAAACTTTCTGGTCACCCTGCTACGGTATGGTAACCGACCAGTTTGGCGTGGGCTGGATGGTAATGGTTCCAGGCGAACCGGTGTAACATCAATCAATTTGCAAGGATCCGGGAAAATGAAAATCACTGGCTGGGTTTTGAGCGTCCTGATCGCCCTGTTCCTGATCGGAGCAAGCGCCACCGGAAAATTCACAGAGTGGGAAGGCAAGGCGGAGATGTTTGCCAAACTGGGCTGGGCCGAAGACGTGATGGTCACGATCGGGATTGTCGAAGTCGCCATCGCGATTCTGTATTTGATTCCGCAGACGGCATTTGTCGCGACCATCCTGCTGTCGGCCTACCTCGGTGGAGCGACCGCGACACACGTTCGCGTGGGTGATCCCTTCTTTTTTCCGGTTGTGATCGGTGTGATCGCGTGGATCGCTTTCGGCCTGCGGCAGCCCGAAGTGTTCCGGCTGGCCCTGGGAAAAAGTCCTTCAAAACCCCACGAGCATCAGCGATGAAGTACATGCTGCTGATTTACAGCGACGAAAAGTGCTGGACCGCGGACGAGCGGATGGAATGCATGCTCGAGTCCATGAGCATCGCCGAAGAGCTGGAACAGCAGGGCAAATGGATCGCCTCGTCACCGCTTGACTCCGTCACGACCGCGACCAGTGTGCGGGTTCGTAACGGCCAGCGGCAGGTCACCGATGGACCTTTTGCCGAGACGACCGAGCATCTGGGCGGATACTACATCATCGACGTTGACAGCCTGGACGAAGCCATGGCCATTGCGGCGCGGTTGCCACCGGCAAAAAAGGGAACCGTCGAAATTCGCCCCCTGTTCCCCCTGCCGGAAAAGCCCCCGGTCCGTGGTTGACCCAATTTTGCGAAAGTTGATTTTTTTAAAACCCTACAGAGTCGAGGAACAGATTCATGAACAGGAATCCGGTCGGCTGGTTTGAGATTTACGTCCAGGAAATGGAACGTGCCAGGAAGTTCTACGAAACGGTTTTGGGTGTCGGGCTGACCACGCTCGAATCGCCCACCCCCGGAATTGAAATGCAGGCCTTTCCCATGAATCCGGAGGGCGGAGGAGCTTCCGGAGCACTGGCCAAAATGGATGGTTGTCCGTCGGGAGGAATGGGAACGCTGGTGTACTTTTCCTGTTTTGACTGTGCGGTTGAAGCGTCGCGTGTCGAAGGCGCGGGAGGAAAAGTCTTCAAGCCCAAGATGTCGATCGGCCAATATGGCTACATTGCCCTGGTGACGGACACGGAAGGGAACATGATTGGCCTGCATTCGATGCAATAGCAGGTGACGATACGAACAACCCGCATAAAGGTGGCCTGGTGAAATACATCCTGTTGATCTACTCTGCCGAAGATGTCTGGGCGCCTGACGAACTGGCGGCTGCCCGGGACGATTCCGTACGCCTGTGCCATGACCTGAACAACCGGCAACAGTATCTCGGTGCAGCGCCGCTGCATCCGGCCGCATCGGCGACCTGCGTGACCGTTCGTGATGGAGTTCGCGCGGTGTCGGATGGACCTTTCGCGGAAACGAAAGAGCACCTGGCGGGATATTTCCTGATCGACGTTGAGAATCTCGACCAGGCCATTGCTGTCGCCGCAAAAATCCCTGGCACGACACGGGGGACGACTGAAATCCGGCCTGTTGTCGAACTGCCGGGACTGCCACAGGTGAACGATGAGTTCCGTCACAGTCGATGAGATCTACCGCAACGATTCGCGCAAGGTGTTTGCCACCCTTGTTCGGCTGCTGGGAGATTTTGATCTGGCCGAAGAGGCCATGCACGAAGCCTTTGCGGCAGCGGTACAGCAGTGGCCACAGCAGGGCCTGCCGGACAATCCTGCGGCATGGCTGGTCTCGACTGGGCGATTCAAGGCCGTTGACATGATCCGTCGCCGGGCGCGTTTCCACGATCTGCAGCCGGAATTGGCCAGACGTTTTGCGGAAATCGAAGTCGCTAACCAGTCCCTCAACAGGACTGATATCGAAGACGACCGCTTGCGACTGATCTTCACCTGCTGTCACCCGGCAATTGACCCCAAAGTCCAGGTGCCATTGACCCTGCGCGAGGTTTGCGGGCTGACAACGGAAGAGATTGCCCATGCCTTTCTGACCAGCCCGTCCACCATGGCCCAGCGGATAGTCCGGGGCAAGGCAAAGATTCGTGACGCCCGGATTCCCTTTGCAATCCCTTCGCTGGCCGATCTTCCGGCACGACTCGAACCCGTGTTGACCGTTATTTATCTGGTTTTTAACGAAGGCTATTCCGCGTCGAGCGGAGTGAGTCTGACACGCGTCGATTTGACCAGTGAGGCAATCCGTCTGGCGAGGATGTTGCTGGAACTGCTGCCAGACCCCGAAGTCGCGGGATTGCTGGCCCTGATGCTGCTGCATGAATCCCGGCGCGAGGCGCGACTGAACGCCGGGGGTGACATCATTCTGCTGGAAGACCAGGATCGCAGTTTATGGCACCGCGAGCTGATTGCGGAGGGCAAACAGCTGGTGGAACGATCCTTGCGTTCCGGCCGATTCGGCGTCTACACCATTCAGGCTGCGATCTCGGCCGTGCACGCCGATGCTGTGCAGGCGACAGAAACCGACTGGGAACAAATCGTGGCGTTGTACGATATCCTGATGCGGGCAGCACCATCGCCGGTCGTTGAGCTCAACCGGGCCGTCGCGATGGCGATGCGGGACGACATTGCGACGGGCCTGTCGGCAATTGAAGCGATACTGGAGCGGGGTGACTTGCGGGATTACTGCCTGGCCCATTCCGCCCGGGGAGAATTCCTGCGACGACTTGGCAGGCACGAGGAAGCGAGGCTGGCGTTTGAATCGGCCCTCGCGCTGGC
This sequence comes from Pirellulaceae bacterium, assembly GCA_041752775.1. Classification (GTDB taxonomy): domain Bacteria; phylum Planctomycetota; class Planctomycetia; order Pirellulales; family Pirellulaceae; genus BJ22. Next base: position 9,625 of record JBGSVU010000803.1, read on the forward strand.
CAAACAGGAGCCCGAACAGCGGTTTCTCCGCAACAAACTCTCGTTGCTGGACGAGAACGCTTCCTGACCGAAAACAGGCTGATTTCCCCGGAACCGGCGGGGAAAGCTCCGGTCGCTCACCCTGTTTGGCCAGACCGACCGGCCTCACTGGACCCGCAACTTTGGTCTGCAGGCGATGCTGGAAGTCCGCAACGGAATGCTCTGGTGAAGTTTTTCCGGAGGACTCTTCCGTTTCAATGGGAAAACGTTTACCAACGTCACGGAAAGCAGAATGAAAACGGTCGCCGAAGACGGCGGAGAATGACGCCAGGCTGTTATTTTGAAACTATTCGTCCCGCGACTCTTCCGTGCTCCCAGCGTCTTTCTCCAGATGCTCGATGATTTTTTTGTAGTTTTTGGCGACCTTCTTGGCCGTGCGGGAGACGTCTTTGGCGGCGGGAAGGGATTCGGCCAGTTGGGTCAGGGGGTTGAGCCATTGTTCGAGGGTCTGGAACTGGTAGCGGATGATTTCCAGGAAGACCGGAGGGACGCTGTTTTTGACTTCGATCGGTGTCGGGGATTCGGCGCGCTGCTGGGTGGCGGCAGACAGGGCGCCCAGCGCGGTGCGGATCTGGTCGAGGGCGGTGTTGGTCTGGATCAGTTGCTCGACGGCGGTGCCAACGTGAGTCAGTGTGGTGTGGCGCAGTGGATCGTTGGCGGCCGCTTCGGACTGGTCGCGCATCGCGGTCATGCCGTGATCGACCGCCTTGCGAATGTCGTGCAACGCGTCGCCGAGTGTGGCGATCTGTGCGATAACCTGACCGGCGACGTTGTCATTGCCTGCCGATCCGAGGACAAGGTTGCGTTTGAACGTCCGCTTGATGTCTTCCCAGCGGTCCTTGTCGGTTGGTGACATTTTGCCGAGCAGTTCGCGAAACTTGAGCAGGTTGGCTTCGGCACCCGTCGTCAGCGTCTGCGCCTGGTTGAGGTAGTGATCGACAATCAGTTGCTCCAGTTCCTGGTCGTTCATGACCGGCAGCACGCGCTCGGCCATTTTGTTCATGTCGCGATAGGACCCTTGCAGCCGGAACGGTGGCTCGGTGCGATAGGCGTCGGCCTGGGCGGCGGAATCGATATAATTGCGGTTGATTTTCAGTACCACGGCGCGGATGCGAATCAGTTTGCGCAACACGCCCAGCATTTCACTGATTTCTTCGGAAGTGTAGTTGCCTTCGAGCGATTTGCGTTCGCCCGATTCGCTGGTTGCCATCGCGACCAGGGCGAGAATGTCCTGCCGCGAGCCGGAATTGAGCCGCTGCAGCGTGGCGTTCGATGTCAGCGCATTTTCGATATAGCTGAGTTCGAACGCTTCCTGGCTTTCGCCGATCACGTCGCCGAGGTTGTAGGTATCGGCGCGGTTGGCGAGCATGTCCGGGATCTGGAATTTTTCGCCGCTCTCGGTGTAGGGGTTGCCAGCCATCACGACGCAGACTTTGCGGCCGCGCAGGTCGTAGGTGCGTGAACGGCCCCGGAAGACTCCTTCAATCCGGCGGGTCGCATCGCAAAGCGAAATGAATTTCTGCAGGAACTCGGGGTTGCAGTGCTGGATGTCGTCGAGATAGATCATGACGTTGTCACCCATCTCAAGCGCGAGGTTCAGCTTTTCGACTTCTTCGCGGGCGCTGGCATTGGGGGCTTCGGCCGGATCGAGCGAAGTGACCTGGTGTCCGATCGCAGGCCCGTTGACTTTGACAAAGGTCAGGCCGAGCCGGCTGCCGATGTATTCCATCAGGGTTGTTTTGCCGTACCCGGGTGGCGAAATCAGCAGCAACAGTCCCATCAGGTCGGTTCGCTTGTTCTCGCCAGTCGTGCCGATTTGTTTGGCGAGGTTGTTTCCGACCATCGGCAGGTAGACGTCATTGATCAGCTGGTTGCGGACGAAAGACGACAATACCCGGGTCTGGAATTCTTCCAGTTTCAGTTCCTCACGGCGTTTGGCAGTGAGCTGCTTCTTGGTCTCGACGAATTTTTGGTAGCGCGGGATTTGGTTGTTGATGTAGTCGGTTAGGCGCGTGCGGAATTCGATGAAGTCGAGGTGGTAGGTGGGTAACGGGTCAGACCCCATTTCGCTCCGTGAACTTCGCGAAAAGGCGTCAGACCCTTGCTCGGCTTGTGAAGCGGAGACAGGCTGGAAGCCTGTCCTGCGGTTGAGGACCGGATGGTCGCCGAGGAGACCTTCGATGGGTTGGATCGAGCTGCCTTCGAGCGGAGTGATTTGATCGAGCGGTACTGCCGAGGCGAATACGGCGGCAGTTTCGAACAGAAGCGGGTGGGCGCGACCTGGGTCAGTCTCCTGTTTTTCGGACTGCAAAAACGACTGGAGCCACGCGAAGGCGATCTCAAAGCGGGTTGACACCCCAGACTGTTGCAGGGCCGCATCGAAATCGGCGCGATGGCCGTTTTTGTCCAACGCGTCCAGAAACCGTCGTGCGAGGTCCAGGGCAGACCTTGAGGCGTGCGAACTGTCGCCGGCAATCTCCTCGAACAGCATCGTGGCCGCGCGGGCGGGGTCCACAGCGGAAAAGGGGTCAGGAGCCTTTTCGCCTGCTGATAAAGGGTCCGTCCCTGGATGTTGCTGGAAATCGGCAAAGCATTTGGCGAGCCGCTGCTCCAGCCTGTCCCGGCCGGAAACCTGCCCGAAAATTTTCTGTGCCTTGACGACCGAACGAACCTGGTCGGCGACTGCCCGGCAGTGGCTTTGAAACTGCTGCGAATGGCGAAACATCAGAACCATGCCGCGCGTCTGCGGGTCGAATTTCAACAGACCGAGGTTCTGGTCCATTTGCAACAGCGCCGCCAGAATCAGCGCCGCGTCGTGGTCGTGGACCCCTTTTATGTAGCCTTCGCTGTAACGCGGGGCCATGAATTCGCGGACGGCCGTGATTAAAGGGTCAGACCCCTTTTCGCGGTCAACGCCCTTGTTTTCTGCATTGGAACTGGCCTGCGAAAAGGCGTCAGAACCTGGGCGCTGGGGTGTGGCGCTGGACAGAGAGTCGGACCCTGGGAGCAGGGTGTTGAAGATGGTCCAGGCGAGAAATTCGGCGCGGTAGACGGTGCGGTTTTCGGAGACCAGTTCCTGGTTCCAGACGTCGCGGAGTCCGTCGAGTTCGGGGCTGTCGAGTGGCTCTGTAAATTTTGTGCCGGTCAGGTGAAAACAGAGCCGGTCGTCTTTGACCAGCGTCGTCAGGTCGAGCGGTTGAATGTTGACCGAGAACTGGTGTTTCCCCAGGCGGATAACATTCTGGCCATCGACATAAATTTCCTGTTTGTCGCGCAGCTGCCGGACGGTCTCTTCCCGGATCGTTTTCAGTCGGCTCTGCAGATCATCGACCTTGACCGATTCGTCCAGACCGTCCAGTTCAGAAATGATATCGCGGACTTTGCCGATCATCAGGTCGGCGGCAAAGTAGCTGTTGATCTCGTCAGTCGTCTTGAAGCCGGCGACACGGGATTTGACTCCCGAGAGAATTCGTTCGGCAGCACTCATCAGTGCCGAAGCGCGACGGTTGCGCCCTTCGACGATCTGCATTTTGCGGCTGTCAAACGCCGAGTAAATCTCTTCGCGTTTTTCCACCAGCTGCGAAACGTATTCGTCGAACTCGGCAAAGCGGCCTTCGAGTTCTTCCAGCTGAACCATCAGTTTGGTCAGGTATTCGTCGCATTTTTCCGGCGTGTCGCAGACGTCGATGTAGTTGATCACGGCCTGGTTGAGCAGTTTCAGCTGGGCCGAGAATTCTGCCGCGCCTTCGGTCGTCATCAGCTCGCGGGTCCGTTTCTTCAGAACGGCACGGGTCTGGTTGATGCTGGAGTAGATCGCCGAGACATTGTCGATGATGCGCGTTCGCTGGGTGGCGTCGTCGATACGGAGGTTGCTGACGATTTCGATCAGCATTTCCAGTTCGGTTGCTCCGGCGGCCAGCTGTTCGTCCAGCTGTTTCGATTCGGCAACGGTTTTCACCGCTTCGATGCTGCTTCTCTGGCTGTCGACCCGCTGCTGATATGGATCGACTGCGGCGTCGCGGGCGAGGAATTCGATGCATTTGTGTGAAAGCCGGTCGCTGGCTTCAATCACCGATTTTTCCAGCGCATCGACGGCGGCGAGGTCAATGTATTTCAGTTCGCGCAGCGAAATCAGCTGGCCCCGCGCCTTCCGCAGGTCGGACAGGGAGGCCACATAGTCGTCAATCTCCCCGTAACGGCGGCGGCCGGAAAGACTGATTGCCTCTTCGGTCTGTTTCTTCGTCGCCGCGAACTGGTCGCGAGTGTTGGCGCGGATGCGGACGACTTTCTCGAACTCCTCGACAGCCGATTTGGCCGAGTCGCGAATCTGCTGCAGCGTTTCGGCGAGATTCATGGCGGCCGGATCACCCAGCCAGTACCAGGCGTCGAGGGTGTCGCCGGTTTTCTTCACCAAATCGATATAGAGATCGGCGTAGGCATCGTCCTTGGAAATCAGAGTCAGAATTTCCTGGCACTCGGCCATGCCCCGGACGATGTCGCGATTGCCGATCTTGTACAGCATCGAGTCCGTTTTGACCGTGGCGTTCATGCCGTCGGCCACAAAGGGAGTCTGCCAGATCTGCAGGGCGTGATGTTTCTGCGGCTGGTTCTCGGTGCGGAAGACGACCAGCTGGCCGTTGTCGAAAAACGAATAGCCGTGGCACTGCACCGGCGGCTGGACCTGCAACTGAATCATGTTGTAGGAGAGCAAAACGTACTGGCCGGTGGAGTGGCTGTAGAAAACATACAGGTGGTCTTCGCCGTTGGCCGCGGGCAGGCGCCGCTCGAATTGCAGGTCGGTCAGACTGGATTCAAAGGTGCGAAATTCGCCAGACTGCAGGAAATAGCCGTTGGTGAAGATCAGTCCATGGTCCTCAGGCAACAGCACACAGGCCTGGCCGATCGAGTCGATTCGCTGGACGGTTTGCGTCTTGCGGTTGAAGGCGAGATAGCGAAAAGCGAGTTCACGGAACGGGCGCATTTTCAACAGAATGATATTGCCGACGAGCGCATAAAAAATCTCGGCGTCGTCGAGCGTTTGATCGGGATCATCGACGGGCTCGCTGTAAATGCCGATGCCATCGTCGGTATTGTCCTCGAGTTTGATGGTCAGATCGCCACCCACCGTCTCAACAAAGATGGCGTCGTCGACTGAAATATGCGGGTGTTTGCCCGAGCGATGAAGGTCGCGGTGGGTCCGTGTCCAGGTAAAATCGTGTTGCGGCGGAAAACGGATGTCGTGTTCGCTGCGGTTGTCGACGTATTCCAGCTGGCCACCGCGCACGAGCCATTTGAAAGCCTTGATATCCCGCGCCGATTTGCCGGTCTGAAAAAGAAAATAAAGGTACGGCGACGCTTCGTAGAACCGCAAAAACTGTGCGTCGCGGTAGTACTTGTAAACCTGCTGGAAATCGGTCTGGAAAGCCTGGGCGTTGATCAGGACGAGCGGGCGTTCGTGAAAAGCGAGTTCGCTGAATTCGTAAACGGCGAATACGTCAGCCAGTTCCGTGACGTTTTTCAGGCCCAGATGAACATTGTAGCCGAGGATAAAATGCTTGCCGACCGGAACGATATCACGCGGCGTGCAGTGATGTTCGGTGGTGATTCGTTCGGTGGCGAGCAGTTCGGTGGGGATCGCCCCAAAAACTTCCCGGCGGGCTTCGTTCAGCTGCGCCATCCGCTGGCGCAGCTCTTCTCCCTGGCTGCGCAGGCGGTTGCGGATGATTTCGTAAGTGCCGCGTTCGAGTTCGGAAGGTGCGTCCGTTTTTTTCTCTGGCGCAGCGGCATCCGCTGCTGGCTGGGACTCGGGTCGTGCTGGTGGCTGTTTGGCCATGGACGTGGCCGTTCACTCCGTGAACGCGCGGTGTTGTTATTGACGCCGGGAACTAACTGTCGATGCCCACTGGCATGGGTGGTGGATGAGGCATTTTTACTGAGGGAAACGATGCCTGGGTCAGGCTGGAAGCCTGACCTACGAGGACTTGCCCCTGGTTTTAGGGGATGCGACGCCGAGATCGGCCAGTTTCTGGTTACCGACTCCGGCGGCGCCGATCGACTGCAGGAACGCAATCAGGTCACCGCGGATCCCTTCGTCAGATTTCATAATCCACTGACCGACCAGTGCTGAAATCGTCAGGTTCTTGACATCGTTGCTGCTGACACCAAACAGGTCAATGTACTGCTGGATTTGGTCGCGCAGGTTGCCCGCGTCGCCACTGGCCAGTTTTTGACCGATGCCCGTCAGAACGCTGCTGTTGCCAACCAGTCGGTCGACCTGTTTGCCGGCCGTGATCGAGCGGACAAGGCTGTCAAAGAACTGGTTGTCGCCACCGACGATGTCGATGTTGGCGGACTTGAGTGCTTCGCCCAGCATGCGGGCCTGGGCCTCGGCAATTTTGTGCTGGGTCGCGATGGCCTGCAATTCGATCTCCTTGTCCTTGTTCAGTCGCAGCTTGAACTCCTCGTGTTCCTTGCCCACGCTGTCAAACAGCTTCATCGCTTCGGCCTTGTCCGTGATTCCTTTGGCTTCAGCGGAGGCTTTGGCTTCGAGGACGTGGGCTTCGGCTTCGCCTTCCTTTGAGATACCGACGGCCAGAGCTTCCTTGCCGCGGGCCTCGGCTTCGGCTTTTTTCTGCAGCACGTCGGCTTCGCCCATTCCCAGTGCAGCGGATTCGACGCGAACAGCGTCGGCCAGCATTTTCTTGGCTTCTGTGTCGCGTTCCGCAGCAGTTTTGCGGGCCTCGGCGCGGATCACGATCGTCTTGGCCTCAAGTTCGGCAGCATCCCGCTCGGCTTCGGACGCCTTGACGGTTTTGACGAGTGCCTGTTGGGCGACTTCTTCAGCTGCGGTTACCGCGACCTGTTTCTTCCGGTCCGCGGTGGCAAACTCGCGGGTGTCCTTGATTTTCTCTTCTTCTTCGACAACGGCCCGTTCGACGACGATTCGTTCGCGGATCACGTCCTGGATGTTCTTCTTTTCGACTTCGACGGCTTTCTCTTTGGCGATCTGGGCGAGAGTCACCACGCGTTCGCGTTCGGTGATTTCCAGGCCGCGGTCCTTTTCAACGCGTTCGGTTTCGACAGCATCGGTACGCTCTTTGGCTTTGGCAGCGACGATGATGGTGCGCAGGCGGTTTTCCTCGGCGACCGAGATTTCTTCATCGGCTGAAATCCGGGCAAGTTCGCTGCGCTGGCGTTCCTGGTTGCCGACCACCAGGGCTTCGGCACGCTGGCGAGCCTGGATTTCGGCGATTTCGCGGGCCTGTTTCTCTTCGGCTTCGGCCTGTTGGCGCTGGAGGTTCAGGATGGCCTCACGGGCCTCGACGTCCTGCTTGGTGATCGTCATTTCCTTGCTGCGACGAATCTGGTTGGCCAAAACCTGTTCTCTCGCCGTGAGGTCGGTGATTTTCTTGATACCCTCGGAATCCAGAACATTGTTCGGATTCAGCTGCTCAAGGTCCGTCTGTTCGAGGTAATCGATGGCACAGTCATCGAGGTGGTAACCGTTCAGGTCGGTACCGATGACTTTCTTGATTTCGTCGCGAAACTGTTCGCGGGTCGTGTAAAGTTCAACGAAATCAAACTGTTTGCCAACGGACTTGAGGGCTTCGGAGAATTTGGGTTCGAACAACTGGAACAGGGCTGTCTGGTCCGAAGCTCTTTTGCAGCCGAGGAACTGGGCGACCTTTTTGACGTCGTTGGCGTCCTTGTTGACACGGACAAAGAAGGCGACTTTGATGTCGGCGCGAATGTTGTCTTTGCAGACCAGACCATCCTGGGCCTGCCGGTCGATCTCAATCCGTTTGACCGAGATGTCCATCAGTTCGATCTGATGGAGGACCGGAAAATTGAGCAGCCAGTCAAAGCTGACCGTAGTGCCGCCAAAGCCGTTGCGCACGATCGCCGTGCCCTGCTGGACCTTCTTCAGGCAGTTGAGCAGCAGAATGACGATGCCGACGAAAACAACGAAGGCCGCCATCCCGACCACGATCCAGACGATTTCGGGCGTGCCGATTTCAGCAACAAACAATTCCAGTCCCATTGATGTCCCTCTACTTTTTAGGCAGTTTTACCAGCCAGGTACTTTTGTGTTGGTCGTAACTCACCAGTTCCACCACTTCGCCTTTGGGCAGCCGGGCTCCGTGGCAACGCGCATTCAAAACGAGCGGCGGACCATCCTGTTGAATGGAAACCTCGCCGTACGCATCCGTCACTTCTCCGGTTGAAACAACCGCCAGTTGTCCCACCAGCTTTTTGTAGTCTTCATCGATTTCGCTGCTGCGCCGGAACAGGGGCGCGACTGGCATGATGATTATTTTGGTCAACAGCAAACTGCCAACCATCGCCACCAAAAAAACCATCCCACCCACGAGAATGCTCCACTCGCTGTTCATGTAGTGGTTGCCGAGAATCGTCCCGGCCCAGTAAAGAATTGCAAAGACAGAAGCAAAAATCGTGACCGGGACTTCGCCGAGGTGAAAAAACTGGAGCATTCCGTGCAGGAATCCCCCACCGCCCCCAACGTCTACGCCGTCGGCATCCAGATCGATGTCCAGGTCCAACATTTCCAGCCCGACCGTTCCACAGATCACCATTATCCAGTACAGCATGACCAGCCCGAACAGAATTGTCGCGGGCAAGTTGACGGGCTGGATTACTTCGGCAAAAAACTCCGTCATGGTTTCACTCCCAAAAACGCTGTCATGCAAGGCGAGCAGTTCTGCAACACAACATCAATTGTCATGTTTTCGCGCACTGCTGTCAGTCAGCTACGGCGTTTTTTGCCAACTTCCATCTTAGTTGGCCCATCGTCGTTCGCAATTTTTCCATGCCCGCGATTCGGCAAAAGGGCTGGAATCTTGGGGGAAATCGCCGGTGGTGGGTGCGACGAATACGCTGCCGTTTTTTTGCCGATATTCCCAATATCATTTTGATCCACACCTTTCGAACTGACGGTTGTTCCGTATATGCCGGTGCGCAGGGTGACCCCAACAAGGCAAAACAACCCGGCAACCTGCCATCCCGCGCAATCGTCCGGAAGGGACGCCAGACCGCGCAATTATCCCGAAGGGACGCAAGACCGCGCAAGTCATCCCGTAGGGATGCCAGCCATTAGCAGGTGGTCGAGCGAAGCGAACACCACCGGTAACAGCGCCACGCATTTGCACGCATCCCGGAGGGATGCCAAACCGAATCAATCGAGCTATTTCCGATCGTATTCCACGCCGGCCCTGTCAAGCAATTCCGCCAACTCTTCGCGAAATGTTTTTTGCCGATGGTGCTCCTCCTGATTCGTAATGTACTGTTTGACGCCCGGTCGTGCGTTGGGGCTGACCGTAAAAGCACCGTATCCTTCCTGCCAGGCGAACTCGCGGAGTCCAATTTCATCGTGCACCCAAATTGACGTTGCCTTTTTCAGTTCCCGCATGAAATCAGCCAGACAATGCGTCGATTTCAAACCGACCAGAAGGTGAACATGATCGGCCGTGCCGCCAACGCCCTGCGAATGACCTTTCAGTCCGTTGACGGTTCCCCCCAAATAATCATGCAAACGTTCGCGCCATTCAGCATGGATTTGTAGCAACCGATTTTTGGTGGAAAAAATGAGGTGAAAATGGAGGCTGAGATACGTCGATCTCATGGGTTTTCCCCAGATTTGAATTGGGGAGGAAAGCGGGCCCAACAAGTTTTACTGGCAATTGTGGGGCGCAGGTTCCGGTGGTGTTCGCTCCGCTCAAACCACCGGCTAATGGCTGCTATCCCTCCGGGATACTCAGAACCAACACGCAAAAACCTGGTCACGACTGGCATCACCTTGTGATGACACCAAATGCTTACCCGACGCTTTGCAGACCGGCGGCGATGCCGCTGACGCTCAGCAGGAGCGTCTGGCGGAGCAGGTCGGGGTCATCCTCCAGCGTGCCCTCGGCGAAGCGATGATTCAGGATGACCTGCAACCAGTTCAGCGGATCCATGTAGGGATTGCGTTTGTCGATGCTGTTCTGCAGCCACGGTTCGGTGTCGAGCAGGCGCTGGTGACCGGAGATTTCCAGCACCAGGCCGTGGGTCAGTTCAAACTCGGCGACGAGATCGGCAAAAATCGACTCCCCCCGTTCGCCCGCCAGTTCCGCATAGCGCCGGCCGGTTTCCAGATCGGCGCGGCCCATTCCCATGTGCAGGTTGGTGATCAGGGTGCGAAACAGCGGCCAGTCGGCGTACATCTGCTGCAGCGTTTTCATTTTTGCGGCGCGATCGCTGCCCAGCCACGATTCAAATCCGGTACCCGCACCGTACCAGCTGGGCAGAAAAATCCGGCTTTGGGTCCACGCAAAAACCCACGGGATGGCGCGCAAATCCGAAATCGTTTCAGTCTGTTTCCGTCGGGCTGGCCGCGATCCGAGGTTCAGGTAATCGACAAACTGGATCGGCGTTGCGGTCGTAAAGAAGTGAATAAAATCGGGACGGGTCACCAGCTGACGGTACTTTTGCAGCGACTTCGTGGCCATCGCATCCATGATCGCCGACCACTCGTCGATCTGAGGCGGTTCGTCGCGGGGCACGCTGGACAGCAGGACCGCGCTGATCAGTTGTTCGAGGTGCCGGTGAGCGATGACGTGATTGCTGTAACGGCTGCTGATGACTTCGCCCTGCTCGGTGATTTTGATTCTGCCGCGAACCGATGCCGGTGGTTGCGCGAGAATCGCCCGGTTGGCTGGTCCGCCACCCCGGCCGAGCGATCCGCCCCGGCCGTGAAACAGCGTCAACCGAACGTCGTTTTTCCCGCAAACACCGGCCAGATTTTTCTGGGCCCGATACAGCATCCAGTTGGCCTGCAGAAACCCGCCATCCTTGTTACTGTCGCTGTAGCCGATCACGATTTCCTGAGAATTCCCCCGCTGTTGCAGATGATCGCGGTAAACCGGATTGTCGAACAGCGACTGCATGATCCCGGGCGCCGCCATCAGGTCATCGACCGTTTCGAAGAGCGGCACGATGTCGATTTTTCCGAACAGCCCGGCATCGCGGGCCAATAGCAGGACTTCCAGAACATTGACCGCGCTGGTGGTCATGCTGATGATGCAGGTTTGCATGGAGTCGGGGCCGAGTTGCTGCTGGGCCTGTCGGACCAGTCGCATCATGGCCACGGTCTGGTTGGTGTCTTCGCTGAAATCCAGTCTCGCGGTCAGGGGCCGGGTCGAGCGAATCTCGTCATTGAGAATCTGCTGACGCGTTGCCTCGTCCGCGGCGGCATAGTCGCCGACGACTCCGTAGCGTTGCAGGACTTCGGCGACTGCGCCGCCGAAGCGGGCCGAATGCTGGCGGATTTCCAGTGAAGCGAGGTGGAATCCGAAAATGTGAACCATCCGGATCAGGCGGCGAAGTCCGAAACGCACCAGTTGTTCACCCCTGTTGGCCACGAGACTGTCGCGGATCAGTTCGAGGTCGTGCAGGAATTCCCCGGGTGACTGGTAGGCCCGCCGGTTGGGCACCGTTTTGTTCCAGGCGGTTTCGTTGGCGGCGCGGGTCGCGCGGAGGCGGCGAAACATGAGTATCAGTTTCAGCCGGTAGGGCTCTTCGTCGAAACGGTGCAACACGGCGTGTTCGTCCACCGGGACCAGCTGAAAATCCTCGTGGATCGAGTCGAGCAGTTTCTGGTCGACCGCAACCCGTTTGGTGGAAGGGCTGAGTCGGTGGTACAGCCGGTCCACGCGAACGTTGTATTCGCGAAGGATGGTTTCCTTCTGCTCCCGCAGGGTCTGCTCGGTGACTTCGTTGGTCACAAACGGATTTCCATCGCGGTCGCCGCCGATCCATGATCCGTAGCGCAAAAATGGCGGAATGCGGAAACTGTGACCGGGCCAGCAGTCGCTCAGGGCCGATTCCAGCTGGTTGTAAATCTCCGGGACCACTTCGAACAGCGTGTTTTCGAAATAATACATTCCATTGTTGCGGACTTCGTCCATCACGGTCGGTTTGCGTCCGCGCGTCTCGTCGCTTTGCCAGAGCAGCACGATTTGATCGTGGATCTGGCGAACAAACCGGTCGCGTTCCGAGGGCAGCAGGTCTGTCCGGTCGAGTTTTGCGAGGTGTCCGTCAATCGTCCGCAGAATATCGAGAATCGTGCGGCGCTGCGATTCGGTTGGATGGGCCGTAAAAACCGGCGAGATGAACAGATTGTCGAGCAGCGACTGGATCTCGCCGGGCCCCAGTCCCTGGTCGCGCAACTGCCGCAGGCCGGCGAGGATGGTTTCGTCCATCGCATCGCCGGAGGTTTCGGCGGCGTGTTTTCTTTTTCGCAGGACGCGGACGCGCTGGCGGACTTCGGCGAGGTTCACCAGGTAGAACCACGACGTAAAGGCCTTGAGAATGGTGCACGTCGCGGCAGTGTCGCTGGCAATCGTCGCCAAGAGGGATTCGAGTTGCCCGCCGCTGGCGGCATGACCGGCGCGGCGCTGTTTGGCGAGTTGGCGGATTTGCTCCTCAAGACTGAAATGGTCCCGGCCTTCCTGGGAATTGAGGGTTTCGCCCAGCAACCCGCCCAGCAGGCGAATATCGGTGCCGATCGACCGGTCGGGAACGTCTTTTTCGGGGTTCATGATTCTTTCACAATTGCAAAAAAGCTGCTGGATTGCGGGTCAGCCTACCAAAGCCACACCGGGACAGCCAGGACGACACGCGCTCGCCATGGTTTCGCTGGGTTGTTGGCCGGTTCAACGGACGACAAAATGGTGCGGGTTGGGTACCGTGACCGTACCGAATCCGGCGCAAAAATGCCGGGAGTTCGGGGCAGGGACCCAAGTTACCATTTTTCGCGATTTGAACCTGGGGACAACCAAAACATGCAACGCTACACGCTGGACGAGTTTCTGCAAAAATCCGCCGAACAGGATCGGGGTCAGGGAACTTTTGAACTGGAAAATCCCCGCATGCTGGAGGTCAACCTGAATGGCGAGATCTGGACCAAAATGGGTTCG